>JADFNY010000146.1 GCA_022563115.1 Acidobacteriota bacterium
CCGCCTGCGCCTCTACCATGGTGCCGTGTGCGTGTTCTGCGTCGTGGGCGTGTTCCTGGGCATCGGCGCTCTGCTCGGCGTGTTCGTCATGGCCGGCGTCAGCGTCATGGCCGGCACCCTCGTTGTGCTCGGCGCGTTCGTCATGGCCGGCGTCGGCGTCATGGCCGGCACCCTCGTTGTGCTCGGCGCGTTCGTCATGGCCGGCGTCAGCGTCATGGCCGGCACCCTCGTTGTGCTCGGCGCGTTCGTCATGGCCGGCGTCGGCGTCATGGCCGGCACCCTCGTTGTGCTCGGCGCGTTCGTCATGGCCAGCGTCGGCGTCATGGCCGGCATCCTCGTTGTGATCGGCATGACCCGCTTCGGTGGTGTCGACCTTCTCGATGTTGACGTGTAGACCCGCGAACAGGTCCTGCTTGAAGTCGTTGCCCTCCGGGTCTCGCCCGGCCATGAACTCGTGGGCGAATTCCCCGACGTTCCGGATGACCAGCGTCACCTCTCGACCGGCGGGAATCCGCAGCGGTTCGGGGGAGAACGAGTACTCATCCAACGTCACTTCGATCAGCAGCGGCTCGGCCTCCTGCGCATCGGCCTGCTGCGCAAACGATGAAACTGCGGCCCCCGCAAGGACCAGCGCCGCGAATGACACGATCGCGAGGGGCACCGCCAGGTTCAGACCGGCTCCGCGTTGCGTCAACGTTGTTTTCTGCATCATGTTGTCCTCCAGTATTGTGGCTGATGCTCCTCGGGGGCTCCTATTGCCGTCGCCGCTCCGGTGTCGTGTGCAGGTGACGCAACCGCCAGCGGCCGTCGTCGCCTTTCACCAACACCGCGGTTGCGACGCCGCCGCTGTCTGATACCCGTTCCGGCATCTCGATGCGCACCGAGTAGCGGAAGTTGGCCCAGGCGAGATTCCCGCTCGCTTCTGCTTCGATGTCGCTGAACTGGTAGTCGATGGCATCGAACATCTCGAGCTCGGGGCCGAGATGGCGGTCACGGTAGTCCGCCCAGCCGCGGTTGACGCCGGCGCCTTCGAAGATCAGTAGATCCTCGGTGACCCACTCGCTCATGGCCTCGATGCTCTTGGCAGTGATCGCCGCGGCGTAGGCATGGAGCGCATGGACGATGTCATCGGCATCGCCGCCCTGACTCGCCCGGCCGCGCTTCGGAATCTCGAGATCACTGCGGTCGTTGATGTTGAAGGTGAAGTCGACCGTGTGGACCGTTTCCTCGTCGCCCTTGCGAAAGCTCAGAACGGACTCGTACTCGCCCGCCTCGGTGAATATGTGGCGCGTCTGATAGCTACCGGGCTGGCGACGGACTCCGCGAACCGCGAAGGGCCCGAACTCCTCGCCGTCACGCGTGATGACGACCGAAGCGTTCTGAAAGTCGCCATAGGGCTCTTCATCGGCCAGCGTGCTGACTCTCCAGCGCAGAAACTGCATCTCTTCGGTGAGCGCCGGCTCCGGCTCGGCGCCGAAGACGATCGCCAGCCCGGCGACCTCCTTGCGCTCGTGCATCGGCATCCCGTTCACCGACGCTGTGGCTGTCACCATGGCGGCAACAGCTACCAACAGGATGAAGCTTGAAAGCTTGGTTGTGGGTCCCATCATTCAGCTCCCTCGACGTGGCGCGACCGCGGCTTGAAAGGGCCCCCGGCGCTTGTTTCGAACGGCGACACGATTCGCGTCGCCCGTAGCTAAGGCGGCGCAACTCCGCGTAGTCTAGCTTCCAGCGGAAGAAACTTCACAGTGCGTTCACCGCCGACGATTCGTTCATCGGGCTATCCGCGGTTGCGTCAGGACCGCACTTCGATGCTAGCATTGAAGGTATGCATCGACTTGGGTCCCAAGGTTTCTCTCACGCGCGTCGTTCGACGGCTGTCATGTTCTGCACGCTTCTAGTGCTGATGCCCAGCGTCTGCGCGGCAACGGTGTTCGCAGCCGGACATCATGATGGCGGCGCCCCGGGCCACCATCCTGTTGGCATGGATGTGCCCGCACATGCGCATTGGTCCTCATCCGAGCACGCCGGCGAGCATTACGGTTCGCACGCGTGTTGCGCAATCGTTGCGAAAAATTCTACTCGGGACAAGGGTTTTTTGGCCCCCGCGTTGATCGCTGCACCCGCGCTCAGTGCCCGCACCGTCGTGGGCTCGATGGCTGGCCCGTTCTGCGGCCGGTCGAGCGTAGAGGCCCCGCCTGGCACACCGGGCTTGACCGCAACCAGCGCTCCTCTGCGCTGCTGAGACTCCTCCGCGCAACCTGATTGCAACGGATCCTGGTGATCCGAGTTCGCGCCTTTCCTTTCCGTTGAAAGAGTTTCCTTCATGGCTTCCAAATTGTCTGTGCGGATGTGCCTGAGAGTGCCGTCGTCGAGACCTATCTTAGATATCGCCCCGACACAGGAGGGCCCTGTCCATGCTTCCTGAGTACCTCCCCGGAATTCATCCGTTGCTCATCCACTTCCCGATAGCGTTGCTGGTCTCCGCTGTCGTCGTGGATCTCGTCGCGGTCGTCGCACGACACGAGCTCGCGCGCCGGGCGGCAACATGGCTGCTGCTGGCCGGGACGGCCTTCCTGCCCTTGACCTACTGGACCGGCCGGCAGGCCTCCGATCGCGTCGCCAGCCCGTTCCCGCGGGCGGAGGCCGTCATGGCCGAGCACGCGGACCTGGCCTGGTGGACATTGTGGGTCTTCATCACCCTGGCGGTCTTTCGGCTCGTTCTCGCGACCCGCGACCGGTTGCAGGGCCGCCTGCACATCGCCTTCGCGGGACTGCTGGTCGCAGCCACCATCCTGCTGGGAGTGACCGCCGATCACGGTGGACAACTGGTCTTTGATCTGGGTGTCGGCGTCCGCCCAGTGCGCGAGGCACCGACCAGCGCGTTCGAGCCCGCGCCGGAGCCCGACCCCGCAGTCCTTGGCCCCACCGTGGATGCCGACGGCACGCTTCGGTGGAGCTTCCAGGAGGGCGCGGCCGCCGTACTCGACCTGTTCCTGGAACCGCTCGACGGCCAGTTGCCCGCGGCCGCCGTGGAGACCCAGCAGGCGGCGCTGGTGCTGACCAAGGTCACGCCGGAGCGCACCGTCCTGCGGCTCGGAGACGCCGTTGACACCGTGAGCATGAAGATGCGGGTCCGACGCGACGGCTTCACAGGCACGATCGGTCTCGGCCTTCACGCAAACGATGCAGCCACCCTCGACTATCTGATCTGGGACGGCTCGACACTCACGCTGGGCGTGCGTCGTGACGACCGGGATGAGTCGCTAGCCAGTGCGCCGACGACGACCGCCGACGGCTGGCACGAGATCGAGCTGGTCGCGACGGGCACCCACTTCAGGGGCTACATCGACGGCGAGCTGCTCCTCCATGAACATGCCGACGCGGCGCCCATCGGGCCCGCCGCGATTCTGCTGGAGGGAACCGGCAAGGTCCGGCTCGACGACATTCGGATCACACCCATCAACGAATGATCCATCGACCCCGTCGCGGACACGTCCCGGTGCGCTCCACAGGAGACATCATGAAGAAGACGTTCACCATCTTGACCGCGTTGACCTGCCTGTTCGTTCTCGCCACGGTCGCACCGTGGGCGCACGCCCAGGAGCCGATGCAGGAGCACCCCGACGCGCATGGGCAGGAGCCAGCCCACGACGAAGCCCTGATCCGCGCCATCATTGCCGACGTCGAGGCTGGCTGGGAGAACACCGATGGCGCCCCGTTCGAGCATCATTACCTGGACTTCGAGGGCGCCCGTTGCGTGGAGTCCGGGCGCCAGAACGAGGGACTTCGCGACCTCATCGACCATCACGTCGTGCCCGAGGGCGAATCCCTCTTCCGCCTCGAACTGGACATCACGAACATCGAGGTTAATTTCGAGGCCGGCTTCGCCTGGGCGATCGGCGACGTCGAGGTCAAGGCGACGATCGCGTCGAGCGCTGCTGCGCTACACCGCCGCGGCTACGAGACGTTCCTGTTTCGCTGGATCGAGGGGGCTTGGCGGGTCATACACACCCATTCGTCCACCCGCCCGTTCGTAACTGATCTGGTCAACTCGGAGAAACGGCAATGAATGACGAACTTGAGCCCCTGACCCGGCGCCGCTTCATTGGCCGGGCGGGATTCGGTGCGCTCGGACTGACGGCGTCCGGGCTCCTGCCACGGTGGGCACGCGCGGCGACGGGGATCGTCCCTGCCCGTCGGCGCGAAGGATTGGACACCGACATAGAGCTGAACATCCGCAAGCAACGTTTTGTCTTTGGCGGCGAGGAGGGCGAAGCCCTGACCATCAACGGCTCCGTACCCGGACCCCTGGTTCGCTTGCGGGAGGGCGGCACCGCCACCCTCCGGGTCAAGAACGAAATGGACGAGGCGACGTCAATCCATTGGCACGGGATCCTCTTGCCCCCGGAGATGGACGGTGTTCCGGGTGTCAGCTTCGCGGGGATTCCCGCTGGCGAGACGTTCGTGTATCGCTACCCGGTGAAGCAGAACGGCACCTACTGGTACCACAGCCACTCGGGACTCCAGGAACAACTCGGACATTACGGACCGCTGATCATCGATCCCGCCGAGCCCGATCCCTTCCTCTACGACCGCGACCACGTGGTGGTCCTGGGCGACTGGACGTTCGAGAACCCCTACAAGGTCCTGGCGCGGCTCAAGAAGCAGTCCAACTACTACAATTTTCAGCGCCGCACGTTCCCGGAGCTTTTCGACGAAGCGGACCTCGGCCTCGGTAACCGACTGATGTGGGGCCGGATGCGGATGGACGCGACGGACATCGCGGACGTGACCGGGGCGACCTACACCTACCTGATGAACGGCCTGGCGCCGCAAGACAACTGGACCGCCCTGTTTCGGCCCGGTGAAAAGGTCCGGCTGCGCCTGATCAACGCCGCCGCCGGCAGCTTCTTCGACGTACGCATCCCGGGCCTGAGCATGACGGTGGTCCAGGTCGACGGCCAGAACGTCGAGCCGGTCACCGTCGACGAGATCCGGGTGGCGATCGCCGAGACCTACGACGTCATCGTCGAACCGGTCGAGGATCGCGCCTACACGATCTTCGCCGAATCGATGGATCGCAGCGGCTACGCCCGCGGCACCCTTGCCCCCCGCGAGGGAATGTCAGCGGACATCCCGGCGCGCCGTAAACGGCCGCTCAGAACCATGGCCGACATGGGCATGGGTGGCATGGACATGGGCGGTGGCGATGCGGCCATGGGGGGCATGGACATGAGCGGCCGCGAGGGCCACGCGATGCCGGGGATGAACACGGCAGAGGAGAATGCCGGATCCGCGGAACCGGTCATGCATGGCCCCGATGACCACGGCCCGGGGAACGCGGCGGTCGCGACGATGCCGACCAGTCGGCTCCACGAGCCGGGAATCGGCCTCGGGAACGACGGCAGGCGCGTCCTGCTGTACACGGACCTTCGCGCCCTGCGGCCGCTGTACGAGCATCGAGTGCCGGACCGCGAGATCGAGCTCCACGCCACCGGCAACATGGAGCGCTACATGTGGTCCTTCGACGGCAAGAAGTTCTCGCAGGTCGACGGGCCCATTCCGTTCGTCAACGGCGAGAGGCTCCGCATCAACTTCGTCAACGACACGATGATGGAGCACCCGCTGCACTTGCACGGGATGTGGATGCACCTCGACAACGGCAACGGGGCCTATAACCCACGCAAGCACACGGTGAACCTCAAACCGGGCGAGCGCATGTTCGTCGAGGTGGAAGTAGATGCGCCGGGCCGATGGGCCTTCCATTGCCACATCCTCACCCACATGGAAGCGGGAATGTTCCAGGTCGTCGAGGTCGGCGATCATGTCTTGGACGATTTACGGGCCGAGACCCCGCCCCACGATTCCGAGGCTGGATCATGAGCCCCCTGAATGTGGTCGGGCGCCGGCTTCTCGTAGCCGTCCTCGTCCTGACCGCGCTCTTGATGCCGGCACAAGCGTTCGCCCAGCAAGCCGACTGGCCGAGCCCCGTCCATGACGACCAGGTCTTCTGGTTCCTGTTCTTCGAGCAGCTCGAGTTTGCTTCGACCAGCGAGACCAACGCGGCAGTTTGGGACGTTCAGGGCTGGATCGGCGACGATTACAACCGGTTCTGGTTCAAGTCGGAGGGCGACCGAACCAACCGCGCGGGAGCCGGTGATTTCGAAGTGCAGGCGCTCTACAGCCGGCTGATTACGCCGTATTGGGACTTTCAAGCGGGCGTGCGTTACGACCGGCAGCTCGGAACCGGGCCCAACCTCCAGCGTGCGCACCTCGTGGTCGGCTTCCAGGGGCTCGCACCCTACTGGTGGGAGATGGAGCCGGTCCTGTTCATCAGCGAAGACGGAGACGTGTCGACCCGCGTCGAGGCGTCGTACGACTTGCTGTTGACCCAGCGCTTGATCCTGCAGCCCCAGGTCGAGGTCAACCTCGCCGCGTCGGCGGTGGAGGAGTGGGGAGTGGGCAGCGGGCTGAACGACCTATCCGTCGACTTGCGGCTCCGTTACGAGATCCGGCGCCAGCTCGCGCCCTATGTCGGGGTCAGTTGGTTGCAGCGCTTCGGCGCAACGGCGGACCTGGCGAGGAGCGAGGGCCAGGATGTAGCGGAGCTGGCGTTCCTCGCCGGGGTCCGTATGTGGTTCTGAGCGGGATCGACAGCGTACGGCATGGCGCCGTGCGGGATTGACCGTGGCCGCCTGCTGCCGCTACGGTCACGCTGGAGGAAGTACATGACCATCGAATCACGCAGTCGAGTTGTTGCGCTGTGCGCTCTGGCCGTACCGCTGGGCCTCTCGGGCATCGGATGCTCGGGCGGCTCCAGCCCGGACCCGGCGACCGGCACAGCCGCCCGAATACACGACATTCCCTCCCCCGGCGCCGACGGCGCCGGCGCACCGAGCTTGTTCGCGACCGAAGACGGTCGGGTCCTGATGAGCTGGCTCGAGCCGGTGGGTTCCAGCGACGCCGAACCGGCATCGACCCGCCGCGGCCGTTTCGGGCTTCGTTTCGCGACCCTCGAGGGCGAATCCTGGTCGGCGCCGCGAACCATCGCCGAGAGCGACGAGTTCTTCGTCAACTGGGCGGATTTCCCGGTGATTATCGAGAGCGGTGGAACGCTCGTCTCTCATTGGCTGCAGATGAACGGCGGTCGCGGCACCAGCTACGACATCCACATCACCCGGTCGCTCGACGGCGGCGAGACCTGGACGGAGTCGATCGTCCCCCACCGCGACGGCACACCCACCGAGCACGGTTTCGTCTCGATGGTCCCGGAAGCCGACGGCGGTTTCACCGCGGTGTGGTTGGACGGGCGAGCGTTCGCCGACAGCAGCGTGGGGGCGGCGCGCGAGATGTCACTGCGCGGTACCCGGTTCGGGGCGGACGGCACACAGGAGGACGTCGAGCTCCTCGATCCGCGCATCTGCGAATGCTGCCAGACGTCGGCTGCCTACGTCGGCGACAACCTGGTGGCCGTGTACCGCGATCGCGATCCCACCGAGGTCCGCGAGATGTACGCCGTGCGGCGTACCGCGGACGGCTGGCAGGAGCCGGTACCTGTGAGCCACGACAACTGGCAGATTCGGGTGTGCCCGGTCAACGGCCCCGCCATCGTCGGTGGCGAGACCAACGGCGCGGTGGCTTGGTTCTCGCTGCGAGAAGGCGTTCCCGAGGTCAAGGTAGCTTTCACCCGCGACGGCGGTGAGAACTTCTCGGCGCCGATCCTCCTCGATCACGGCCCGTCCAACGAGATGGACGACAGCAACCCGCGCCAGCTCGGGGGGCTCGCCGGCACCAGCGATCAGAGCTCGCCGATTCCAATGGGCCGCGTCGCCATCGCCCGGGTAAGCCAGTCGCGGGTTGCGGTGAGCTGGATCGTCGCCAACGGCAAGGGTGCCGACATCATCCTTCAGACCGTCGATCTGGAGGGCAACCTCGGCGCCCGTCAGACGATCGCCTCGACGAGCTCGGCCCGTGCCAGCGGATTCCCGCGCATCGTGCGCAACGACCAGCATTTGATCATTGCCTGGACCGAACCGGGCGCATCTCCGAGCCTTCGCACCGCGACCATCTCTCTGCCGCTCCATTGACGGACGCAGCCGGCCCGACGCTCGAACGTCGCCTCGGCAAACTGGTGTGAAGCGAGTATTCATCATCGAGAACCCGGTCGCCTCGCGCTCGACGCCGCGCGGCCTCGAGACCGTCCTGTCGGTGATGAAATCCGAGGGATGGGAGGTCGCGACCGGGCGCACCGAGGAGCAAGGGCTGTCGATCGTGGTCGCGAATCGCAGCAAGATCCTTCCGCCGCTGCTCAAGCTCGGCGCCGACGTCACCGTCGACGACGGCATCCTCGATATCATCATTCTCAAGGCCAACGGTTTCCTCGGCGCCGCTTGGGCGGTGTGGAACCTGCTGTGGTTACAGGAGACCTCGCGGGTGCGGCGCATTCGCGGCACCGAGGTCCGCGTCGAAACGGCTGCGCCCCAGGTGGTGCAGGCCGACGGCGACATCTGCGGGATGACGCCGTTGACGGCGACCATCATCCCCGGCGGACTGACGGTGATGGTG
>JADFNY010000147.1 GCA_022563115.1 Acidobacteriota bacterium
GTACTTTCCGCGGAATCCATGGAGCGGATAGTGGCCGCCGCCGACCGCGTCGGCGCCTGGATTCTCGCCGACGAGATCTACCGTGGGGCCGAGCTCGACGGCGTTGAAACCCCAACGTTCTGGGGTCGCTACGACAAGGTCTTGATCACCTCGGGTATGTCGAAGGCCTACGGTCTGCCCGGCCTGCGCATCGGTTGGGCGGTGGTTCCCGAAGATCTGCGGGAATCGCTGTGGGCCCGCAAGGATTACACCTCGATCGCCATGGGCAGCCTCAGCGACCGGCTGGCGACCGAGGCTCTCCGGCCCGACGCGCGCGAGCGCATTTGGGCTCGTACCCGCGGCATCCTCACCAACAACTGGCCGGTTCTCGAGGATTGGATGCGTTCGCGCGGCGACACGTTCACCTGGCAGCCGCCGCGTGCCGGCGCCATCGTGTACGCGCGCTACGACCTACCGATCGGGGGCCTGGAGCTGGCAGAGCGAATGCGGCTCGAGGCCGATTGCCTGATCGTTCCCGGCGAACATTTCGACATGCCGAACTACGTGCGTCTAGGGTTCGGCCCCAGGACCGAGCGGCTCCGAGAAGCGCTTTCGCGTTGCGGCCGTGTACTCGATTCCCTCCGCAGCATGGCGTAAATGGAGAAGAAAACGGTTTTTTCGGGCATCCAACCCAGCGGCGAGCTGCACCTGGGCAACTACTACGGCGCCATCCAGAACTGGGTGCGATTGCAGGACCGCTTCGATTGCGTCTACTGCATCGTCGACTACCACGCCGTCACCGGCCGTACGGGCAGGGAGTCCGACAAATTCCAGGACCCACGGCACGAGTCGTTAGCGACCATGTCGGTGCAGATGGCCGGCGACTTGATGGCTTGTGGCATCGATCCACGGCGCTCGATCCTGTTCGTCCAGTCGCATGTCCCGGAGCACACCGAGCTCGCCTGGGTCTTCAGCTGCGTCGCATCACATGGCGACCTCACCCGCATGATCCAGTTCAAGGACAAGGCTGACCGCTCCGACTACGTCAGCGTCGGCCTCTTCATCTATCCGGTCCTGCAGGCGGCCGACATCCTGTTGTATCGTGCCGCCAAGGTGCCGGTGGGCGAGGATCAGGTGCAGCACCTCGAGCTCGCTCGCCGGATCGGCCGGCGGTTCAACACCCTGGTGGGCGAGGAGTACTTCCCCGAGGTCGAGGCCGAGCTGACCGCCGGCAAGCGCATCATGTCGCTCGCCGATCCGGCCCACAAGATGAGCAAGAGCCTCGGAGACAAGCACTACGTCGGCCTGATGGAAGAGCCCGACGCTATTTGGAAGAAGGTCCGTTCGGCGGTCACCGACAGCGGCGAGCAGGTCGGAGGAGAGATGAGCCCCGGCGTCGCCAACCTGTTCGAGATCTTGCGCCTCACCGGCGCCGTCGACGACGTCGTCGACGGTTTCAAGGCCCAGCACGCCGCCGGCAAGATCCGTTACGGCGACCTGAAAACCGCCGTCCAGGACCACATTATGCGGGTTCTCGACCCCATCCGCGAACGCCGCTCCCGGATGTCCGACGACGAGATCAGGGACACCTTGGCGGCCGGCGCCGCCCGCGCTTCGGAGATCGCCAAGGCGACGATGGCCGGCGTGCGCGCCCGTGTCGGGGTGGGTCCGCCGCCGCGTTGATCCCGGTGGGTATCAGCCGCCGCCCGCTTTGGCCTCGATCGTCGGGTTCCGCCACAACGCCGGCAGCATCTCGGCGTTGATCAGCCGCGTCATCTCCTCGGAGCGACCGCCCTCGAACACCACGCGGAAGCGGAGCTCGAGCCGGCCGTCCGGGTTGAATAGTTGGTCCGGCGAGTAGGCGACCAGATACGTGCTCAGCGGATCCGTGCACGGCTTCGGGCACAGGAAGTAGGCCACCGCGACCCCGTTGCCGAAGGTGGCGCGGTGCAGGAGGTAGCGATCGATGCGTGCCGTACCGGTCCCGAGTGCGACGTCGCCTGAGGCGGCGAGCTCGAACAACTGAGCGCCGGCGGCGCCGCCATCGACGTCGATGATCAGCTCTCGGGTCTGCCTGTCGGTGATGTTGAGCTGCAGGGATCCACCGAATCCGGCCATGCCGCAGGCCGACGCCGTCCCCAGAATCACCGCGAAACTCAGCAGCTCCGACCAGTTGCCACGCACACGCGCCAGAGACTTGACACGCATTGTCTCTTCCTCTGCGACCCTTTGTTGAACGCCAGCTGACACCATTTTCACTCTACACCCGCCATCGGTGGGGGCAAAGGAGCGGCGGGTTCACCGATCTTCCGCTGCCGCTACCAAGCGGATCACCTCGTCGCGCAGGGCCCCGATCAAGGCTTCGTCGCAGGGCGATTGATCCGGTGATAGCGCAGCTCCGAAGTCGACAGCCACGGGATGACGCCGGATTCGGCCTTCGCGCGGCCAAACTCCGTAAGCGCCCCAGATCCCTACCGGCGCAATCGGGACCCCGAGGGTGCGGGCTAGAATCGCCGCCCCGCGGCGAAACGCTCGCACGCTACCGTCCAACGACCGGCCCCCCTCGGGGAAGATGACCAAGACCATGCCCCGGCGGAGACCCTCGGCGGCCGCCTGCATGGCGCGCTGGAGGTTGCGGTTCGAGTCGATCGGAATGTTTCGGAACAGGCGCGCCAGCAGTCCGCCGATCGGTCCCTCGAAGTACTCGCTATAACCGACGAAGAACACCCGTCGCAGGGCACTACGCGGCAGTCCCATGCAGATCAAGAACGGATCGAGGTAGCTAGTGTGGTTGCCGCAGATCATCAAGGCGCCCGACTCGCACACTTTCTCGGCGCCGCGCACGCGAAAGCCGGCGATCAACCACCAGAACCCACGAATGGCGCGCAAGACCAGCCACATCGCGTACTCGAAAACGGGCCGCCGCCGCAGGTGCCGGTCGAGATCGTCGTGTGCCCCGGCCAGCACGTTGGCCCAGGTGTCGGGCGCCTGCTCGACACTACGCCGCTCGCCGTCTGCCGGGCGGGCATCCCGCAGCGCGTCGATCAGCTCTCCCACGGTGTGGACCCGTCCGCCAACCTCGTTATCGAGAACCACGCCGCGAAGGTGCTCCAGTTCGGTGAGCAACTCGATACGATCGAGCGATTCCAAGCCGAGGTCCAGATCGAGATGATCGCCGGGGCTCACCGACGCTGCCTTGGCATAGCGCGCCACCACGTCGTGGACCTCGTCGGCCCACGCTGGAAGGTCAGGCCCCTCGGAGCCCGGAGCCGTCACCGTGGCGGCAGCCGCAGCCGGCTGCGCGGCTCTCGCCATGACGCCGGCGTCGTCTCCAACGCCCCGTTGTGCGATCTCTTCCTGCAGCACGAAGCGCTTGATCTTGCGGGTCGGCGTCCGCGGCAGCGGCTCACTGCGGATTTGGAGGCTGGTCAGGCGCTGCGGCCCCGGCAGCTTGGTGCCCATCGTCTCCAGGTCCCACTTGATCATTTCGCGCACGTTGACGTAACCGCGGCGACGGGCGGCTTCGAGGTCAGGTACGACGACCGCGTGCAGGCGCTCTCCCCTGCCCTCTGCATCGGCGACGCCGACGATGCACATTTCCTCAATCAGCTCGCTTTGCCCGTAGTAGCCCTCGAGCTCGTCGGGGTAGATGTTCTTGCCCGAAGCGAGAACGATGACGTCCTTGGCGCGCCCGGTGATCTGCAGGTGGCCGTCGGGCAGGAGGCGGCCCAGGTCGCCGGTGCGAAGCCATCCTTCGTGCAGGGCCTCCGCCGTCGCCTCCGGGTCGCGGTAGTAGCCGGTCATCAGGCTGGGTCCGCGCGCCCATACCTCGCCGATACCGTCTTGTCCGGGCTCGTTGATGCGCACGTCGACGCCTTCGATGGGGCTCCCGACGGTGTCACCGCGGAGCTCGTCGAGCGGGGTCGCGGTGATGATCGCGGTGGCTTCGGTGAGCCCATAGCCCTGGGCAAGCTGAAAGCCCCAGTCGAGGAAGTCATCGAGGACCTCGGCATTCATCTTGGCGCCGCCGGTAATGAAGAGCCGCATTTGTTCACCGAAGGGCTCGTGGGCTTTCTTCAAGAGCCGGCGCCCGATCGACCACCCGAAGCGCCGGCGAACCCAGCGGCTCAACCCGATGAGCGCACCAACGAGGTGCCGGCGCATGGGAGGAGCACCCTCGATGGCACTCGCCAGGCGGTCGTGGAAGCGGTAGAAGAACGCCGGCACGCAGACAAACACCGTGATCTGGTGGCGCCGAAAAGCTTTCATAATGCCCTCGGCGGTGAGCTCATGCAGGAAGACGACCCGCGACCCGAGGTACAGCGGCCCGAGGCAGTTGGTGATCAGCGGCAGGACGTGAAACAAAGGCAAGACGCCGAGGATACGGTCCTCGGGCGTGAAGCGAACGCGTTTGATCCCCGCCCGGAGGTTCTCCAGCACCGAGCTCTGCCGGATCATCACCCCCTTCGGATCGCCCGTCGTACCCGACGTGTACATGATGGTGCCGAGGTCGTCCTGCGCCGCGATCACCGGGTTCCACTCCGCTCCGGTCGCGTCGTGCTCGGCGACGAGCTCCTCGAACGACGTGAAACCCTCGAGCTCCGGCGTGCCGGCGGACTCGGGAACCAACAGCCTGGGCGGCGTCGCGAGCGCTGCGCACGCAGCCCGAAGCTTCGCCGCCAACGCAACCGATGTCAGGCACGCCACCGATCCGGAATGCTCCAGCAGCCGCTTCAGAATGCTCTCGTCGAGGGCCGGGTCGAGCGGCACGGTGACGCCGCCGGCATACCAAACGGCGAGGTAGGCGACCGGCCACGCCGGACGATTTTCCATGCAGATCGCCACCCGACTCCCATCGCCGAAGCCGGCGACCCGCAGCGCCTCGCCGAGCTGCTGAACGCGCTCGATGAGGCCGCCGTAGGTCAGGACGGTGGTGTGGTCGGCGGCCGCGTGCTCGAACGCCACCGCATCGGGGCGGGCCAGTGCGTGCCGGTGAACCGCGGCGAGGTAGCCAACTTCGAAGCTCATGGCGCCGAGAGCTTAGCAGGCTGCTGACGCACCCCCGCGGTCACCGTTACCGGCACCGTGGAAGAACTCCCGCGGGCACCGTTACCGACACCGTGGCGGCAGATGCGAGGCGCTGCGACGCGGGCCGTCAGGCCCGGCGCCTGCGGTCCGAATCACCAACGGAACATCGCCTGGAGTACGTAGCGGGCGATGCGTGGGTTCTTGCGCAGCCGCCGTACCGAGTACGCGTACCACATCGGCCCGAACGGTACCGCGACACGCAGCCGGTGGCCTTTGCCGATGATGACGCGCCGCAGCTCCGCGCCAACGCCGTGCAGCATCTGGAATTCGTAGCGCCAGGCATCCAGGCCCAGACGGTCAACGATCCGGAACGCCTCCGACACCAGCCACTCGTCGTGGGTCGCGATGCCGACGTAGCAGCCACCCGTGAGCAGCTCCTCGAGCAGCGCCACGTAGCTCGTACGCACTTCCTCGCGATCGAGGTAGGCAATCTCACGCGGCTCGATGTAGATGCCCTTGCAGAGGCGAACGTTGGCCTGGGTCTCGGTGAGACGACGCACGTCGCTCAGGGTGCGGCGCAAGCACGCCTGCACGACACAGCCGACGTTGTCGAACTTCTCGTTGAGCCGAAAGAAGATGTCGAAGGTGTCGTCGGTTGTCGGCGAGTCCTCCATGTCGATGCGAACGAAGTTGTCGTACTTGCCGGCAACCTCCAGCAAGCGCTGTACGTTCTCGCAGCAGAACTCCTTGTCGAGCTGTAGGCCCAGGTGGGTCAGCTTGATGTGGATGTTGCTATCGAGGTCTTGCTCCGCAATCGCGGCGAGAACCTCCTCGTACTGCTGGACGGCCTCCTCGGATTCAGAGCGCTGGGTGACGAACTCGCCGAGAATGGCGGTTGCCGCCATGAACCCCTGGGCGTTGATGTCTTTGATCGTGGCCACCTGCTCGTTGACCGTCTCGCCGGCAATGTACGGGGCGGCAATACGGCGCACGATCGGCTTCGGAACCAGCGGTATCGTTGCGCCGATGAACTTGTCGAAAAGACTCATACGAGCCAGGCCTCCGCTGCCCGGGCGAACACCCGAGAGCGCACCACGCGACCGTTAGCAGACCGCGGCGAAAGTGGGACGGGTCCCATCACGCTTTCACCACGGTCTGCTAGCCGCGGGTATGATACATGCGCCCTGGAGGCGACATGGACCAGCGAGAGATCAGCTTAGCGATGGATCAGCACATGGTCGGGGTGCGGGCCATCCCGTTCGCCCTCACCAGCAGCGTATTGATTTACCTCGTTGTCGGCTGGCTGCTGGCCGTGCAGATCGGGGTCGGGCCGCTGGTGGAAGTGCCGACGGCAGTGATCGCGGCGGTGGTCGGGGCGGGCCTGGTTATCATCTTCATCGGTTATGCCGTTTCCCGGTGGATACTCGGGCAACCGGTCGGCCCCAACCCCGAGGCCGGCGCCCTGATGCAGCGCTATATCAAGGCGGTCGTGATGGCCTGCGCGCTGCGCGAGGTGGCCGTCACCGTCGGTTTTGCGCTGTCGTTGTTCACCGCGAACTTGACCTGGGTTCTGGTCCTGGGCGGCGCCGCCATGATCTCGATGGCGCTGCATTGGCCTCGACGCGACGCCGTCGAGGACTGGATGCAGCAACAGCAGCGCCGCTCCTGATGGGCCGGAGCAAGAAGCGCACGAAGGGCAAACAACGACCCGACAAGCTGCCGTTCGACAAGTACGCCCTCTACCAGCGCGCTGTCCAGGAGCCCGAGGCCGACATCGAATTCATCGACGAGACCTTCGCGGCCCACTTCGACCGTACACCGCACACCTTGCGCGAGGACTTCTGCGCCGCCGCCTACCTGGCCTGCGAGTGGGTCAAGCACGACGACGCTAACCGCGCCTGGGGGGTCGATCTCGATCCTGAGCCGCTTGCCTGGGGGCAGGCGAACAACGCCGCGGGATTCGACGAATCACAATCCGAACGGCTGACGCTCATCGAAGGCGATGTCCTCGACGTCCGCCACGACCCGGTCGACGTGATCGTGGCGTTCAACTTTTCCTACTACTGTCTCCAGACGCGTAGTGAGCTGCTGCGCTATTTCACCGCCGCGTACGGCAACCTCGGACCGGGGGGCCTGTTCGTCCTCGATATCTACGGCGGGCCGGAGGCCCAAGAGCTGGTCGAGGAGACCACCGAGCACGACGGCTTCAACTACGTCTGGGACCAAGACGAGTTCGACCCCATCCAGAGCCGCATGGTTTGCTACATCCACTTCGAGAAGCCGTCGGGCAAGAAGCGAATGAAGCGCGCCTTCGCCTACGACTGGCGCCTGTGGACAATCCTCGAGGTCCGCGAGGCGCTGAGCGAAGTCGGCTTCGCCCCCACCGAGGTCTACTGGGAAGGCACCGAGGAAAAAACCGGCGAAGGCGACGGCGTCTTCACGCTGGAGGAGAGCGCCGAGAACACCGAGTCCTGGATCGCCTACATCGTCGGTATCAAGCAGTAGGCCGCTGGCGCGGCTTGCTTGACAGGGTGCTGAAGAACTCCCGCGGGTGCCGTTACGGAACCCCGGCGCCGGCTCTGCACACGAACCGCCGGGCCCGACTCCCCGGCCACTACCAGGGCACACGAGTCCCGGTGAAATCGATGTGCTCGCCGCTGTCCGCTGGTTGGAGTCCGTCGATGACCCGCAACAGCCCCGACACGCTGTCTTCGGGCCTCAATGGAGCGCCGGCGCCACCCATGTCGGTAGCCACCCAGCCGGGGTGCAGCACGACGCAGATGAAGCCCTCGGCGCGGTAATCGATCGCCAGCGAACGCGTTGCCATGTTCAACGCCGCCTTGCTCGTCCGGTAGGAGTACTACACCGACCCCCAGGCTGTATCAGGCTGTACCGCTTCGGTTCTAAGATTCTTCTAAAGCCTTGACTACACGGGCGTTAATGGTTCATACTCGATTCATGATGTATCAGCAAGTATCGCCAAACCACCGACCCCCAACAGACCCCCAGGAGTTTTCACGCCCATGCCTAAAAAGGATCTGACCGCCCAGCTCATCAAAGGCATAGCGCCGCCGGCGAGCGGTCGCGAAGACTACCAGGACAAGAAAGTACCGGGCCTGGTGCTGCGTGTGACCTCGAAGGGCCACAAAAGTTACAGCGTGAGCTACTGGCAGAAAGGCCGCCGCCCCCGCGTCACCTTGGGCGATGCATCGTTGCTGTCGCTTGCGGACGCCCGAGAGAAGGCGCGGGAGATTTTGCGCGACGTGCGACTCGGGATCGACCCCGCTGCCGAGAAACGTGAAGCGCAGCGCGAAGAGGAAGAGTCCATCACCTTCGCCGACCTGGCGCACGACTACGTGGACCGCTGGGCGCGTATCTTTAAGATGCCGAAGAGCGCCCGCGAGGATGAGTTGCGCATCGAGAATACGCTGATCCCACGGTGGGGATCGTGGAAGGCGGCCGACGTCCGGAAGCGCGACGTCAAGGCGGTGATTAACGAGCTGGTCGACGCCGGTCATCCTTATATGGCGAACCGGGTCCACGGGCTCAT
>JADFNY010000148.1 GCA_022563115.1 Acidobacteriota bacterium
TCCGGTTGTCGTGGTGTGGCGTAGCGGAGATAACCGGCGAGGTTTCGGTCAGCCCGTAGCCCTGGAGCAAGCGCAAGCCCATCGACTCGAACCACCAGTTGAGCGACGGATCCAGAGCCGCTCCACCGCTGATGAAGTGGAAGATGCGCCCACCGGTCCCGGCGCGCACCTTGCGAAGCACCAGGCGGTCGGCAACCAGGAAGCGGAGCCGATCGAGAAGCCCGAACGGCGCCCCGAGAAGCTCGTGCTCGGCGCGCCGGCGCCCGACCCGCTCGGCCCAGTAGAAAATGCGCTGCTGCAGGCTGCTGCCGGCGACGACCTTCTCGAGCACCGCGGCGCGGAAGCGTTCGAACAAGCGCGGCACGCCGGCGACTACGGTCGGGCGTACCAAAAGGTAGTCCTCTGCCAGGCGATCCGGGAGACCATAGACAATCTGGGCACCAGCGTAGAAGAAAGTGTAGTCGACAGTGCGCTGGAAGACGTGGCACAGCGGCAGAACCGAGAGCGCCACATCGCTGCTGCAGCAACCGAGAACGACCTGCGCGCCGATGATGTTCGAGATCAAGTTGCTGTGGGTCAGCATGACCCCCTTGGGCTCGCCGGTGGTTCCCGAGGTGTAGATGATGGTCGCGACCGAATCGGCGCCCTCGGGGCCGGGCAGATCGCTGGCCGGCTCTTCGGCACCGATGAGCTCCTCGAGCCCCCCATCGGCCTGCGACGCGCCACCCTCCTCCCGCTCCTCGTTCGGCGGGGATCCACCGGCGCCGTTCGCCGCCGGCACCAGCACCACGGCCTCGAGGTCCGGAAGCTCCCCTCGCACCGAGGCGACCTTCTCCAGATGATCGCCGCCCTCGGTGAAGACGACCTTGCAGCCGCTGTCGGCGAAGATGTGTCGGACTTGGACCGCGGTCAGGGTGGTGAACAACGGGACCAGGATCGCGCCGCACAGATGACAGGCGAAGTCGATAACGTGCCAGTCGGGGCGGTTGCTGCAAATGAGCCCGACGCGGCCACCGCGTTCGATGCCGAGTCGTTGCAGGGCCGCGGCGCAGCGTCGAGTACGCTCGGCGAAGTGAGTCGCGCTGATGGGCTCGAAGTCAGCCCCCGACCGCCCCATCAGCAGATCGGGGCGAGCGCGCTCTTCGAGCCTGTAAAAGAGATCGGCGAGTGTTTTCACGACAGGACCGAAAACTAGCACGATGGGGACGGACGGGCAAAAATAGCGTGACCGCGAGGATGACATGTTGACCCCGAATCACCCCGCCTACATCCCCATCGTGCTGCCCAACGACACTGCCACCCTCGAACAGATGCCGCCCCAGGCAGCGCTCATGATCTCCGCGGTGTACGGCGCCAACCCGCGGCTGGGTGGCCTCGTCCGCAACGCCCGGGAACGCGCCACCACGCTGCTCGTCGATCCCAAGACGCCCTATTTTCAGTTCGAGGGCTACATGAGCATGCCGGATTACCGCGCCCTGCCGTACAGCCCCGGACGCCACACGCTCGGAACGCTATGGGAACCTGCGCGGTTTGCCCGCGGCAAGGCCCGCGGCGAGCTCATCGATTCGGTTTTCGCGGTGCAACGAGAGCTCGGCGCCGACCTCCTGTTGGCGCCGTACTTCTACGTGCCGCACTCGGAGCACGCCTGGCTCGAGGTCTCACGCGCCTGCGCCACCGAGGCGATCGCTAGGTCAACGGATCGGCCGGTCGGCGTCCCCGTGACCGTTGACATCGACGCGCTGATCGATCCCGATCACCGCGCCCGCATCGCCGCGGTGTACACCGGCATCGAGGCGGCGCTGTTCTGGGTGACGATCGTCAACTACGACGAACGCCTTGCCGATCCGCGCGACGCCGGCACCGTCATGTCGTTCGTCGACACACTGGTGGCGACCGGGGTGCCGGTCGTGCTCTCGCACGTCGGTCGCACCGGGCTGCTGGCGATCGCCGTGGGAGCTGCAGGGTACGCCGCCGGCACCTACGGGCTCGAAACCCACCCTCGGAGCTTCTTCCGCGAGATGATGGGCAGCCGGCCGGCGAACAGCTACTACCTGCACGAGGGCCTCGTCCATACCCCCGTGCGCACCGCGGAGGCCTGCCTGCGACTCGACGGACCCGTCCGTCATCCCACCTGCGATTGTGCCGCCTGCGAGGGCAGTACCGCGATCTCCCGAATGGTGTCCCGCCGCCTGGCGTTGCACGCCGTGCTGCGCCGACTCACCGAGGTCGAAGCGCTGGGCGCGGTCGATCCGGAAGGCCGACGCGCCTACCTGATCGACCGCTTCGGCCGGGCGCGGGATCGATCCGCGGCGCTGGCAGAAGCACTCCAGGCCAAGGGCTCACACCGTATCAGCGACGGCGAGTCCCACTACCTGGAAGTGCTGCGCGAGGCGGCCGGCGGACCGGCGGCGACGATTCCTTCGAAAGACGAGCCGGGGGGTGCTGAGCACCCTGCTAGGTAACCGGGGCTACGTAGCCGGAGCGCCGTCGGCGGTGGCGAACGCCTCGGCGAGCGGCCCGTACGTGTCACAGCGCATCGGCTTCAGCTGGCGCTTTCCGGTGGCCAGATCGTAGATGTAGCAGCTATCGAAGGGGCGCGAATAGACGTGCAAGCTGACCGCCGGCTCGCACCAGGCGCAGCGGTTGGTGATCTGGTGGACGCTGCAGCACTGATCGGCGTGGACGTCGCTGCCGTGCTCGCCGACGACCTCCGCGTCGATGAACTCGATCTCGCGGCCGTGCTTGTAGCTGTAGTTGGTGATCTCTAGACGGCCCTGCGCAACGGACATCCAGCACTTCTGGCCGGCGTGGTCGTGCACCGGGCTCGCTTGGCCGACGTTCCAGCACAGGATGAGTACCTGGAAGAGATCGTCGCGGTACATCAAGCCGCGCGTGTAGCGGTCGGGTTTCCAGACCAGGTACGGGTCGAGCTCGGCGGTCGCAACGCGGTTGTTGTTGACCGTTTCCAGTACTCTGCGGTCGGTAAACTCCTCTTCAGGGATGGCGCGCAGAGCGGCGACGAATCCCTCGAGACTCACAGTGGTGCCCACGCTCGAAGTGTAACAAGGCCGACGGTCGTGGCCGAATTATCCCCCGACCAAAAGACTCGGGTTTCCTCCCCGGGCCGCCGGCCGGAACCAATGGTCTGACCGTTGCTGCCTCAACGCGTCGGCGCAGTCGTCGTCAGCGGTTGTCCCAGTCGAAGTTGACGCCGGCTTCGGCGACAACCCTGCGCCCGATGACGTCGCCCACGAAGTGCTGTTGGAAAGCCTCGTTGGTCACGTTGGTAGCACGTAGCGAGAGGTTCACGTTCTGGTACTCGTAGCCGAGCGTGAGGTTCAGGGTCGTCACCGCGTCCGTGACGCCATGGAAACGGGCGTCGAGAACATCGGCCCAAAAGGCCTCGTCCTGATAGGCCACCGTAGCGCTGTACATGAGACCGCGATGCGCGCCCGCCACGCCGATGTTGAACAGGTGATCGGGTGGGATGTTGACCTCGGACGGGTCGAGGCCATCGATCACGGGGTCCTTCTGCCAGGTGTAGTTGGCGAAGATTTCGGCGCCGGGAAGGACACGCGCCTGCACGCCGACCTCCACCCCCTGGTTCTCGACCCGGCCGATGTTGCGGTAGGTGAAGTTTTTCGGCAACGACACCGGCAACAGCGCCAAGACAAACCCCGGCAACGGCCACCCCGGCGGCGGATCCAACGGGCTGAAGAACTGGTCGGCAAAGAAGTCGATATTATCCCTCGTTTGCGAGAAGTAGTACGCGAAGTCGATCGACACGTTGCTGTTGATCACGGCGCGGTAGCCGACTTCGATTTGATCGAGCGTCTCCTCGACGAGATCCGGGTTGCCGCCCGCCGTGATCGGAAACGTGAAGATCCCGGAGTTGAAACCCACAAGGGGCGTCAACGGGCTGAGATCGATGCTGTTGAAGATGACCGCCTCGAGGAAGTTATTGATCACCGACGGTGCCCGCACCCCCCTGCCCCACGACAACCTGATGGCGTGATCCCGATCGGCGAGCGGACGGAACTGTAGCCCGACGCGCGGCGACCACACAGCGCCGTCGATACTGCTGAACCCGTCAACTCGAACACCGGCGCTCACCAGGAACTGCTCGTGCGGTGACCAGCTGTCCTGGACGAAGGCGCCGCCTTCCTTGCGGTTGTCGGCGTTGGGCGCGATCGACAGGTCGTTGCTGAGGTACCTGAAGTTGCCGCCGTAGACGAGGACGTGCTTCCCCTCTTGCGCCACCATCATGTTCTGCGCCGACCAATCGTATGTTCCGGTAGCGAAGTTGAAGTCCAACGGGCTCAGCAGGTTGAACGACTCGGCGTCGAGGATGTTGGCGTAGAAGCGAACGTTGGCGTCGTTGTGGTTGTAGTCGGCGCGCACGTAGGAGAACGAGGATCCGTTTTCGATGTCGAACGGCCCGATCCCGGTGAAGATGATGCCGCCGGTGCCGGCGTAGCCGCCGGAGAAGGACACCTCTGACTGCGGGTCGAGCTGGTAGTCGACGCGGGCGTCGAACTTGGGCTGCTTGGTGCCGCGGTTCGCGGCGTCGGGGAACACGATGCCCGAGAAGTTGTCGGGTCGCGACCAAGCATCCTGCTGGTAGTACGAGCCGGACACCTTGTAGGCGAAGTCGTTGCGGACGCCCGAGTGGAGCGCCGAGAAGAAGCTGGTGCCGACCTCACCAGCGCCGCCTCGAATCGACGTCCAGTTCCCCATCGAGCGCGGCGACTTGGTGCGCACGTTGATGACGCCGGTCATCGCGTTGGCGCCCCAAACAGCCGAGCTCGGGCCGCGCTGCACCTCGATCTGTTCGATCTCGTTGAAGGCGACCGGCAACAGGTCCCACAGCACGAAGCCGAAGAAATCCTGATAGACGGTACGGCCGTCGACCAGGACAAGCTGCGACGTCGCCAGGGTGTTGGTGGCCCCTCGCGAGGACATGTTGATGTCGCGGGCGCTCGTCTGCGACACGTTCAACCCCGGAACGGATCGCAGAAGATCAGCGTAGTTTCCGGCCGGGCTGTTCTCGATGAGAACGCCGGAGAGCACGGTGATCGAGACCGGCACGTCGAACAGCAGCTGTTCGAAGCGCGAGGCCGACACGACGATCGTCTCCTCGTATCGCGCCGGAACCTGTTGCTGCTCTTGATCCTGTTGACCCTGTGGCACAGCAGCAAGGACCGGTGCAACCAACAACAGAGAAAGCACCACGGCCGTGGTAGCGGCCAGCATCATCCGACGCATATCGACCTCCTGGACCAAGCGAACGGCGCGGCCCACACCCGCGCCACCCATGAGACGGCCCGCCGGTCGGGTTACCCACGGCCCGTCAGAATGTTGGCGAAACCACTATATCGGGCGCAGATTGGCTCGGAAAAGGCCTAGCAGGGTGCGGAGAAACTCCCAGGAGTTTCTCCGCACCCTGCTAACGGGCTCAGAAACGGCCCTCGAGCGCCGGGATCAAGATTGTTTCGACGTACTCGAGAAACATTTCCGCGTCCTCGGGCGTGATGTCGACCTTGCCAAAAACGCCGTCCGCGGTCTTGTACAGACGGTCCTCAATCTGTCCGCCGCCGTCGGCCCGCTCCATCGGCACACCGAGACCATTCCAGCCGTAATCGGAGGCGCGCATCGAGACCATGCTATGGCGCGTGAAAACGTCGGCGGCGCCCGCTGTATCGCCAGCGTCGAGGGCCGCGTAGAACGCGTCCATCTGTTCGGTGCCGCGCAGGTTGGCACGCTCGACATAAAGAAAGAAGTCGGAGCCTCCGTCGGCCATGAGGATGCGGCTGCGGCTGTTGGGAAAGGGCACGATGACGACCTTTGTCTCGGTCGCGGCGAGCAACTCCCGCAGACGGCCGAGAAGGGCTTCCGCGTCCTGCTGTCCGTCGTCCGCGACAGCGGCGACGCCACCGATAAGCGAACCAACGCCGATCGCCGCAAACACCAGGAACAAGCGCACCGCGCGACGCTCCAACAAAATGGCACCTCCCCAGTGTTGGCACCGCCGACGCCACCGGATAGGGTGGCTACTTGAGAGGGGCGGCTGCACGACAGCGCCAACCGTGCCGCTACGCTAACAAGGCCCCCGGCTCAAAGCAATAGATTCCCACCCCCGTGGAGACCCCATGAACAGCGCTGATTCGATTCACGCCTTCGTCGACGCCCATCGCGATCAATGGCTCGAGGAAGTCAATGAGTTCCTCCGAATCCCGAGCGTCTCCACCGATCCGGACCGAGCCGACCAGGTCGATACGGCCGCCGACTGGCTCGCCGACAAGCTCCGCGAGGCGGGCTGCGACGAGGTCGAAAAATGGCCCACGGACGGGCACCCGGTGATCTACGGCGCCTGGCGCAAGGCACCCGGTGCGCCCACCCTCCTCGTTTACGGCCACTATGACGTGCAGCCGGAGGAACCCGTCGAGCTCTGGGACACACCGCCGTTCGAACCCACCGTCCGCGACGGCAAGCTCTTCGCACGTGGCTCCGCCGACGACAAGGGGCAGCTCTACATCCATGTCAAGGCGCTGCAAGCTTGGCTTGAAACCACCGGCGCCTGCCCGGTGAACGTTGTTTTCCTGATCGAAGGCGAGGAGGAAGTCGGCAGTCCGAACATCGAAGCCGCGGTGCTCGAGCACCAAGACCGGCTCGAATGCGACGCCGTGATGATCTCCGACACGATCATGTTCGCCGCCGGGTTGCCGTCGATCACCTACAGCCTGCGGGGACTCGCCTACATGCAACTCGACGTCACCGGCGCTCGCGGCGACCTGCACTCCGGATCGTTCGGCGGCGCCGTCGTCAATCCGGCGGAGGCGCTGGCGCGCATGCTCGCCTCCTGTCGCAACCCGGATACCGGTGAGATCGCCATTCCGGGGTTCTACGACGATGTCGTTGCGCTCACCGACGCCGAGCGCGAGCAGTGGAGCTCCCTGCCGTTCGACGAAGCCCAATACCGCGACGACCTCGGTGTCGACGCCTTGCTCGAGGAAGCCGGGTACGACGTTCTCGAGCGCACTTGGGCGCGGCCGACATTCGAGGTCAACGGCTTCCTTTCGGGCTTCATCGGCGAGGGAAGCAAGACGGTGTTGCCGGCCAAGGCGATGGCCAAGATCAGCATGCGTCTGGTAGCCGATCAGGACCCCGAGAAGATCATGGATACCGTCGAGAGCCACTTGCGCTCTCTCACCCCGCCCGGCGTGCGGCTCGAAGTGACCCGCATGCAGGGCGGCAAGCCGTGGCTGACGCCGCGCGACCACCCGGTCCTGCAGGCGGCGGGCCGCGCCATGCAACGCGGTTTCGGTGCCGAGCCCGTGTTCATACGCGAAGGCGGATCGATCCCTCGCCTTTACCTCTACGTCTCATCGCTGGCTCCCTTCTTAGTTCGCTCTTCTATGACTTCCCGAATGACCTTGCGGGCGAACGGCGACAGCGCGCCGGTTTGGATCTCGACCACCCGCAGCGCCCGCGTTATATCCTCCGGCTTACTTGCATCGAATGGTCCCAGTATTCCGACTTCTCCGAGCTCGCCTGCTACGGCGGCGGCGCCGACTTCCCGGGTCTTGACGGCATCGCCTTCGGCAAGCGCGAGCTGGTACGCGATGTTGCGCACCGTCTCAACGTCGGCCGCTGGAAAGGCTTGACAGGTTCGCCAATACCAGCGCGCGAGCGGCGCCAACGGCGGGCGCCCCAGCATCAGTGTCAATTCAAGGATGACGGCCGCGCTGGCATAGGGCAGATCGGACGAACCGAACGATTCAGGCCAGACGACCTCATCGTACCGCTGCTGCTCAGCGTCCGGCATCTTACGAAGTTTCGTTATCTGTCGGCCTACCGCTCGTTCGCTGATCTGGGTGGGGTCTGGCAGCTCCCCGGCGCCGCGCATCTTCTCTAGCTCTCGGGCGATCCTGACGGCGCCTAAGCCCCGACGGTGGAGCCGACGGACCTCCTCTCGCGCTTCGTCTGACATTCCAAGTAGTGGCATATATCCCTCTCTTTCCGTCTAGGTCTAGCCGTTACTCGCTATGTTTCAGGCTAGGTCTACCCATTGACGCGTCTTACTTGCGATCATATAGTAGGTACAGACGTTTGTCAACTCGTAGCGACGGAGGTTAACACCGATGAGCACAGCAACCGACATTCAGGAGCGCTTTTCCTACCGCCCTGAGGAAGCGGCCGCCGCCTTGGGCTGCTCAAGAGACACAATTTTCAAATTGCTGGCCTCGGGCGATTTGAAGGGGTGGAAAATCAATACTGCGCGCTTCATCAGCGCAGACGAGATCCGCCGATTCATCAGAGAGCGGGAGCACGAGGCGGGCCCCGAGCCGGCAGGCGCCGAGGCGTAAGAATGCCAGCCTGGCGCTTTCGCCGGTGCCCCAGTTGCGCCGCGGTGCGAGCGGCGGCCGCATTCGCGGCCATCGGCACGCATCGCCCCGGCTATGGCGCCGTCCAGCGGGCTCGACGCTGCCCATCATGCGGGCGCACGGGCCCAACAGCGATCTTTAGGGTTGTGCGGGAAGC
>JADFNY010000149.1 GCA_022563115.1 Acidobacteriota bacterium
GTAGCGGATTGTGAACCGCTTGTCTTGCGTCGGATCAGGAGGCGCCCGGCCCGGTCCGGTCAGAAGTGGAGTTGTTCGGGGCACGCGGCGCCGACGGCAAGTGCCTCGCAAATCCGGTGGATCCGGTCGACGATCGGACCCTGTGGTCTAACCAGTCTCCATCGATCACACACCTGCAGCAGCGCTTCCACCTCACCCTCGTCCGTGACCCGGTAACTGCCGGCTGATAATCGGTCCGCCCAGGCAGCCAGTTCCTCCGCGGTGATCGAAGGGAAGCGTTGCGGCATGAACAGCCCGCGGTCGCCGGAGTAGCCCCACAGATGCCCCGGGCTGGCGGCGTAGGCGATATCCGGGTCGGTCGGGTGCAGCGCGATCTGGGCGATGTGGTGTGTCGTCTCGAGGCCGACGTGGTCCCAGGTCCGGCCGCCGTCGGTGGTCCTGAACACACCGTTGCCCCAACCACTCGAGTTGCGGTTGGCGGCCTCGCCGGTGCCCACCCAGATGATGTCGGGATCGGGCTCGAACATCGCCACCGAGCCGATGGAGCCGGCGCCGCCGGAGTTGTCGAAGATCGGGTCCCAGGTGATGCCGGCGTTCGTCGACTTGAACACGCCGCCTGACGCCGAGGCGACCAGCACGTGGCGGTAGTCCGTAGAAAGCGCCTCGATCGCGGCGATGCGGCCCATCATGTTGGCCGGGCCGATGTTGCGCCAGCGCAGGTCGCGGGCGCGTGGATCGGTGCTGGCGGGGGCTTGCGGCAGCGACGTAGCCGCGCTGCCGCTGCCGGTCGTCGGGAGCGGCGCGCCGATGGCGCCCGATGTCGAAGCGACGATGGCGGCGACGCCGACGGAAAAGCCGAGGGAACGGACGATCTTCATCAGCAACTCCCGGTGAATTGGTTTCGCGGCCGCCGATATGTTGTCAGCCCGTTGGCGCAGCGTACAGGTTGGAGAGACGGCGTGTGGATAGGCCGATCGGCGTCGGCCAGCCTTCGTTGAGCCCGTTGACTCTATAAGTAATTCGAATATACTCGAATAACTTATAATTTGATGTCCAGCAGCTGGAGGATCTGATGACAAACGAAACTAAACGCCGGGCCGAGCCGTCGGCGGCGCTGCCGCTGGGACCCGTCGACCTGCAAATCCTCCTTGTTCTCAGCGACGGCGACGTGCACGGCTACGGCCTCATGAAGGCGGTCGAGGAACAGTCCGGTGGCAAGGTCCGACTCGAAGTGGGGTCCCTGTACCGTGTGATCAAGCGCATGTTGACCGGCGATCTAATCGAGGAAAGCGCAGCCGAACCGGGGCTCGGTGCCTCGGGCCGCGGCCCGAAGCCGCGTCGCTTCTACAAGATCAGTGACTTCGGGCGCGCGGTAGCGGCGGCCGAAGTGAAGCGCCTCGCCGAGGTGGTCGAGACGGCTCGCGTCCAGGCCCTGATCGACGGGGAAAAGGCATGAGCTCGCGGCGCGCCTTAGGGCTGTTTCTCTGGCTCTACCCGGCGTCGTTTCGTCGTGCCTTCGGCGACGAGATGCTCGAAGTGTTCGCCTTGCGTTCGCAGGAAGTCCGCCACCGTGACGGCCTCGGTGGTGTGTTTCGTCTGTGGGGACGCACGCTACCCGGCGTCGTGCGAGCCGCTTTTCTGGAACGCGTCGAAGAGCGCGGAACCGGCGGTAAACTCCCATCCTCTCGGCTCCCCCGAAAGGAACGTGCACCGATGGATCGGCTCGTTCAGGATTTTCGTTTCGGTCTTCGGACCTTGGTGCGCAACCCGGCGTTCACCGTGGTCGTCGTGTTGACCCTGGGACTCGGCATCGGCATCAACACGGCGGTGTTCAGCCTAGTGAACGCTTTTCTGTGGCCGTCGCTGCCCCATGTGGACGAGCCTGGTCGACTCGTCACCTTGTTTACCGGCGATGGCGATGGCGGCTCTCCCGGCGTCACGGCCTATATGGACTATCTCGACTTCGAGGAGCGTGTGGACGCCTTCGAGGGCTTTGCCGCCCACAAGCCGTTGCTCATGGATTTCCTCGGCGGCGGTGAGACCGAACGCGTCCAAGGAATGATCGTTTCCGCCAACTACTTCGATGTTCTCGGCGTGCGGCCGGCGCACGGGCGCTTCTTCACCGCTGCGGACGACGACGAACCCGGCGCCGAAACCGTGGCCGTCCTCGGTCACGCGCTGTGGCAGGAGCGGTTCGCCGGTGATCCGGGAATTGTCGGCGGCACCGTCGTCCTCAACGGTCGCTCGTTCGACGTGATCGGCATTGCACCGGCGGATTTCCGCGGCACCATTCTCCAGTCCCGGCCGCAGGTGTTTGCCCCGTTCATGATGCAGCCGCACTTCATGCCGGCGAGCGGAAATCTACTGAACCGGCGGGGCTGGAGCGGTATCTTCACGGTGGCCCGTATTCGCGAAGGAGTCAGCTTCGAGCAGGCCCGCGACAACATCGAAAGCGTCGCCAGCTGGATCCACGAAGCGTTTCCGGAAATTGGGTGGCGCGAGTATACCCTGGTGCCCCTCGAGCAGGGCACGTTGATGCCGCGCGAACGGGGCATGATCGTTCAGTTCAGCGGGCTGCTGATGGGCGTCATGGCGTTGGTGCTCGCCGTCGCCTGCGTCAACGTCGCCAACCTCATGCTGGCCCGATCCGTTCAGCGCCGCCCGGAGATCGCTGTCCGCCAGGCGCTGGGCGCCGATCGCGCCAGCTTGTTCCGCCAGCTTCTGATCGAGAGCCTGACGCTGTCGCTGGCCGGTGGAGCGGTGGGCTTGTTGCTCGCCTTCTGGAGCCAGAGCCTGTTGCGCGCTTTGCCGTTTCCGCTCGAGCTCGACCTCGGTCTCGACGCCCGGGTGGTCGGTTTCGCGGCTGCCGCCTCGGTATTGACCGGTATCGTCTTCGGTTTCCTCCCCGCCTTCCGGGCGACCAGGGTCGACGTCGCCGACCGCATGCGTCGCAACGCCGGTACGGTCGCGCGGGCCGGCCGTTGGGGGTTGGCCAACGGGCTCGTCGTGGCGCAAGTCGCCCTGACGTTGGTGCTGCTGGTCGGCGCCGGCCTGTTCGCTCGAACGCTGGTGAGCCTGGGAACCATCGACCTCGGATTCGACACCGCCAACGTCCTGGTGGCGACGGTCGACCCGGGATTGCAGGGCTATGAGGGGGGCGAGATCAAGAGCTTCTACGACCGCCTCATGCCGCGCATCGAATCGGTGCCCGGGGTCGAGCGGGCCAGCCTGGTGAGCGCTCTTCCGGGGCCGGAAAACGACAACTATTGGACAGCGTCGATCGAGGGATACGCGCCGGAACCGGGCGAGCGCTTCGAAACCTTTATCAGCTACGTTGCCGCCGGCTACTTCGAGACGATAGGAATTTCCGTCGTCCAGGGGCGCGGGTTCAGGGCCGCCGATGCCGGCGGCCCCTTCGTCGCCATCGTCAACGAGACCGGTGCCCGGCAACTCGCCGAACGCACCGGCCGCAACGCGCTCGGTGCTCGACTCGGTTTCGACGGGCCGGATGGCGACTTCGGCGAGATCGTCGGCATCGTCGCCGACAGCACGGTGGGCAGCTTGCGGGCGGATCCGCGATCACAGGTGTATCTGTCGCACGACCAGATCGCCGCGCTCGGCATGGGCGCCCGCATGAGCCTGGTGGTGCGGACGGGCTCGGTCGATCCGTTGACCGTCTTGCCCGGCGTGCGTGCCGCAGTCGTAGAGACGGATCCCAACGTCCCCGTGTTTGCGTCGAATACGCTGGAAGAGCACTTGTCGGCGACGCTGTTTCAGGAGCGATTGTCCGCGACGGTGCTCGGATTCTCCGCCGCCCTGTCGCTGTTTCTCGCCAGCGTCGGCCTGTACAGCGTGCTGTCGTACGCGGTGGCGCGGCGCACCAAGGAAATGGGCATTCGCATGGCGCTTGGCGCCCGCACTGCGCAGGTGCGGCACCTGGTCGTGCGACAGGGAATGGTCGTCGTCGGCATCGGGGCGACGATCGGCATCGGGACGGCGTTCGCCGTGTCCTCGCTGCTGTCGGGCTTCCTTTACGGTGTTGCCGGCACCGACCCGGCAACCTACGCCGTGGTGATCGTGTTGTTGGCGGCTGTCTCGCTGCTCGCCGCGTACGTGCCCGCTCGCCGCGCCACCCGGGTCGACCCGCTAACGGCGCTACGCACCGATTGACGGCGTCGCGAGGTACTCAGGAGCCCGCGTCGGGATCGAAGTCGGCGGCTTGCCACAGCCCCGCGCAGTCGTACATGACGCCGTTGGCGACGACCCATCGGCCGGTGCGTATGGCGGAAATGTTGGCCAAGGGATCGGCATCGAGGATCAACAGATCGGCGCGCTTGCCGGGCTCGATCGTGCCGGATTCACCGGCGATGCCCATCGCCTTCGCCGGGATCGCGCTGGCGGTGCGAATCGCCTCGAGGGGCGTGAGCCCGGCCTTTACGTACAACTCGAGCTCGCGGTGCAGGCTGTGGGCGGGCCCGCCGTAGTCGGTGCCGGCAACGATAGGAACGCCGGCGCGATGGATCGCCAGGACGCTGCTGAGGGCGACGCGCCGCCGTTGTTCGACCTCCTCCGGCGTTGCCTCGTTGTGCACGCTGTTGTAGGCCGCGGCAATCGGCCAGGGCGCCCCGACGATCCCCGGCTGGAAGCTGGCGATCGACGTTTCGTGTGAGCGGCCCAGCAGCTCGCCCCACGACTGCACCGGATCGGCCACCGTACCCGAGTCGACCATGAGCTCGAGGAGGCGCTCCCTCTCCGGCGAGCCGGGATCACCGCGCAACGGCATGTGCGCGACCTGGTCCATTCCGGCGGCCAGCGCTTCCGCGAGGCTCAGTAAATCGAGGGCAACCGGCGACTTCTCTAACCCCTCGCGCTGTACGCCTGCTTCGCGACTCAGGCGTCTCAGCGACCGTGCCCCCCGATCTGTTCGATCGGCGCCGCTGCTTCGGGAACTGCGGCCCGGTAATCGAGGCCGAGGAGGGAGGCGATGGTCGCCGCGATTTGCGATTGGGTCAGCGTGTCGGTGTCGGTTCGCTCGCCGAGCGCCGCCACGCCGGGCCCCATCGCCGCGATCCACATGAGCTCCGATCCGGGGACGTCATCGCCGTGGCCGCGCCAACCGTCGGGAGCGTCGCCGCGGCCGTGATCGGTGGCGATCAGCAGCGCGGTCGTGCCCGCGTAGCCGTCCATCGACTGCAGCGTTTGCCAGAGGATCTTGAGGTACTCGTCGCCGAGGCGGGCCGAGTGCAGGTAGTTGTCGTAGCGGCGCGAATGGGCGCCCGCGTCGGTGCCGTCGAGCGATATGAACAGCAACCGGGGTCGGGCTTTCTGCAGGTATTCGAGCGCCGCGAAAAACGTCAGCTCGTCGGAGCGAACGCCTTCTGATTCGTGCAGGCTGTTGCGCATGAGCTGGTTGATGAGCTCTTGGCGCGGGGTCAGCGGCACGTCGTCGAGGGGCTCCCAGCCGGAGTTGACCGGGATGCCGGCTCGCGGCTCGTTGAGGATGAACGGGAACACGTCCCAGGCGGTGAAGGCGGCGACGCGGCCCTCGAAGCCCGCTTGCCGGTTCAGCCACTCGAGCACGTTGGGGTTCGGGTTGAGGTTCTTGGCGTTGCTGTCGATGCGATCGTCGGCGAAGCCGGCGAGCAGCTCGTTGTAGCCGGGGTACGAGAAGTTGCGTCCGTTGGTGACCCGGACTTCACTGCCGCGCCAAGCGTTGCCGAACAGCTGCCCCGCCGGAACGACGACCTCCCAGAGGAAGGGCAGCAACACCCTCCGGCGCTGGTCGGCATCGTCCGACCAGAACTCCTGCCGGAGCGCCTCGACGTCGTCGACGCCTCCCGCCTCCTCGCTCAGAAGTGCCGCGTCGGCGCCCGCGAATACTTCCTGCCAGCGCAGGCCGTCGACGGTGAACAGGACGACGTTCTCCGCCTGTTGCGGCGCCCCGGACCGCACGATGGACGATGACAGCATCAACGCTCCGAGCACCGTGACGAGGACGATCCTCACGTTCGCACCTCCGTTCTCGACTCCGGTGTTGCTCGAGAAATCCGGGTTAGGGGTCCCCTCCGCATGGTCACTTCAGCGCCTCCAGCTGTTGTCGCCCCAGCTATCGAAGATCTCGTTCCAGGTGCGGAACCTGTCGTCTTCGATCGCCAGGGTGGCCTGCCGATCGGCGTTGTCGTCGGTCATCGCGGCTTCGAGGTCGGCCCACTCGGGCGGCTCGATGCCGTGCAGGTGCTCGACGAAGAAGTCGAAACGCTTGTGCTGGCCGTAGGCGCCGCCCGAGGTGTGCCCGGCCCCCGGGATCACCAGCAGGTCGAACGGTTTGTCGGCCTCGATCAGCGCGTTGACCACCTGCATGGTCGAGGCGGGATCGACGTTGGTGTCGAGCTCGCCGACGATCAGCAGCACTTTGCCTTCGAGACGCCAGGCGTTGTCGACGTTCGAAGATGCGGCGTAGTGGGGGCCGATCGGCCAGCCCATCCACTGCTCGTTCCACCAGATCTTGTCCATGCGGTTGTCATGGCAGCCGACGGCGGAGACGGCGACGTTGTAGAAGTCGGGATGGAAGAGCAGGCCGCCGAGCGAGCTCTGTCCGCCGGCCGAGGTGCCGTAGATGCCGACGCGGCTGATGTCGTAGTGCGGATAGCTCTCGGCAGCCGCCTGGTGCCAGAGGATGCGGTCGGGGAAGCCGGCGTCCCTGATGTTCATCCAGGCGACGTCGTGGAAGGCCTTCGACCGGTTCGACGTGCCCATGCCGTCGATCTGCACGACGATGAAGCCGAGCTCGGCGATCTCACGCATGCCGTTGTAAGCCTGAAACGACTTGGGCACGAAGGAATCGTGCGGTCCGGCGTAGATGTTCTCGATCACCGGGTAGACACGGTTCGGATCGAAGTCAGTGGGGCGAAAGATCACACCCCAGATGTCGGTGACGCCGTCGCGGCCGGTGGCGACGAATACCTCCGGGGCTTCCCAGCCGGCGTCGACAAGCGCGCTGATGTCGGCGCGCTCGATCTCCATCACCACCGACTGGTCGGCGGTGCGCCGCAGCTCGGCGACCGGCGCCATGTCTACGCGCGAGTAGCGGTCGACGTAGTAGTCCATGTCCGGCGAGAACACCACTTGGTGGTTGGCGTTCCCCTCGGTGAGCGCGACCAGGCCGGTGCCGTCGAAGTTGATGCGGTAGTAGTGCTCGAAGTACGGGTCCTGATCGGGGTGCATGCCGCTGGCGACGAACCAGATTCGGCGGTTTTCCTCGTCGACCTTCACCACCTCGCGGACCGGCCACTCGCCCGAGGTGATCCGGTGTTTCACCTCGCCGGACGCACCGTCGTACATGTAAAGGTGATTCCAGCCGTCGCGCTCCGACATCCAGATGATCTCTTCGCCGTCGTTGACGTCGTAGCGGAACTTCTTGCCCGAGTAGTGGAAGAAGGTCTCCATCTCCTCGGTGATCAACGCCCGCGCGACGCCGGAGCTCGCCAGCACCTCGATGACCCGGTAGAGCTGGTGGCCGCGCTGGTTGTACTCGAAGGTCAGGGCGCTGGAGTCTTCCCGCCACACCAGCGGCGACATCGAATACGGGTTCGGAAACAACGTGTCGTCGACGTCGGCCTGGGTGCGGAGGCCGAGGTCGAAGATCACCGGCATGTCCTGGTCGAGTCGGTCACCGGGCTTGGCGTACAAACGGGTGGAGTGCTTGGGCTGTAGCTGGTCGTCGGGCGACGATTCGACGTAGTGGATCTCGCGCCGGTATCCGGGCTTGACGCGGTAGGCGGCGAGCTTGCTCGAGTCGGGCGACCAGACGATCGACGACAGCTCGTAGGCTTCACCCTCGGAGCCGTCCATGCTCAGTCGAATGAGCTCATCGCCGTCCGTCTCGCGCACGACGACGTTGTAGTTGTTGATCAGTGCTTCCCAGCGCTCGTCGGGCGAGCGTCGCGGCTCTTCGTTTTGGGTCCCGCGGTCACCACCGCGCCCACCGCGGCCGCCGCCCTGACGCCCGGTCGATTCGCATTCGTAGACCGCCAGATCGCAGCGCCAGACGGTGCCGTCGATCGGCATCTCGATGGCGTTCATCCCGTCGACGAACTCGATGCGGGCGAACGGCAAGGTGATCGCGGTGTACTCGTCGTCCAAGGCTGCAGACAGCACGACGGCGAGGCGTGCGTGGTCGAAAGCCGGCGCTTTCTCAGCCGCCGATGCGTCGACCAGCATGAACTCGTTGCCGCCGCCGACCGACCTGCGATACCAGAAGCTCGAGGTCCCCTCGACCCAGGTGGGCGCCCCGGCGACGCCGATCGCCAGGTCGGCGAAGCGCTCGCGCAGGCCCATGGAGCGCTGGTAATCGGCAATCGTGCCCTGGGCAAGCGCCGGGACGGTCGACAGCGCGACGAACGAGACAAGGAGCGTCGTGACGGCAAGCAAACGAACGGGCAGTTTCATGGCCTCTCCGTGGGGAATGCGGTGACGATGACACCGCCCAATCTATCGATGCGGAGCGCCCTTTTCCACGGGC
>JADFNY010000445.1 GCA_022563115.1 Acidobacteriota bacterium
CAGCAGCCAGTTCATCGCCGAGGACAACGAGTTCGTCATCGACAGCGTGCTGACGTTCGACGCCATGGCGAGCTATGCGTTCCGCGACCTTCTGCTCGAGCTCAACATCAAGAACCTCACCAACCGCGAATACAACCAGCGCGGCTTCGGCGACAACTCCGTAACGCCGGCCGACCCCACTACGGTTTACTTCGGCGTCACCTACCGGCGATAGCTCGATGTACCCGGACTCCGATTACGACGTGATCGTTGTCGGCGGTGGCCCCGCCGGCTCGACCGCGGGGGCCCTGCTGGCAGCGGCCGGCCGCAAGGTTCTGATCACCGACCGCGAGAAGTTCCCGCGCTTCCGGGTCGGCGAGTCGCTGATGCCGGCGACGTACTGGACCCTCGAGCGCCTCGGCGTGCTCGACAAGATGAAGTGCAGCAACTTTCCCAACAAGCACAGCGTCCAGTTCTTCGCCAAAAGCGGCAAGGCGGCGGCGCCGTACTACTTCTCGCGCGTCGATCCGCACGAGAGCTCGCAGACCTGGCAGGTCGACCGCCTCGACTTCGACCACATGCTGCTGCGAAACGCGGCCGACAAGGGCGCTGACGTTTTCGAAGAGGTCCGCGTTCACGACGTGTTGTTCGACGGCGACCGCGCCACCGGGATCCGCGCCGAATTCAAAGATGGCGTCAAGCGGGATATCGCCGCCAAAGTCATCGTCGACGCCACCGGACAGAGCGCCCTGATCGCCAGAAAGTTCAAACTCCGCCGTACCGACCCCCACCTCAAGCACTGTGCGTTCTTTACCCGCTACAAGGGTGCGCGCCGCGATGAGGGGATCGACGAGGGCGCCACGCTGATCATGCACACCGAAGCCGAGAAGTCGTGGTTCTGGTACATCCCGCAGCCCGACGACGTGGTCAGCGTCGGTGTGGTGGGCTCGCTCGACTACCTCGTGAAAGGCCGCTCCAACGACCCGGCGGTGGTCTTCGAGGAGGAGCTGGCGCTTTGCAAGCCGCTGCAGGAGCGTGTCGAGGGCGCCGAGATCGTCCACGAGATTCGGGTGCTCAAAGACTTCACCTATGCCGCCACGCGGATCGCCGGTGATGGCTGGGTGCTGGCCGGCGATGCGTTCGGGTTCATCGATCCGATCTACTCATCCGGCGTCTTCCTCGCCCTCAAGGGCGGTGAACTGGCGGCCGATTCGATCCTCGAGGGATTCGAGATCGACGATTTTTCCGCCGCCCAGCTCGGCAAGCACGGCCCAGAGTTCGTCGAGGGGGTCGACGCATTGCGCAAGCTCGTGTACGCCTTCTATGACCCGGATTTCAGCATCGCCCGGTTCCTCAAGCGGTTTCCGGAGCAGCAGGAAAACCTCGTCCATCTGCTGATCGGCAACGTCTACCGGCACCCGGTTGACGGACTGCTGAGAGCGATGGATGAATACCGCGAGCTGCCGAAGTACGAGCCCATCGTGATCGACACATCGACCGGTTGATCGCCTGTCCGTAGACAACTCGATGAGGGGGGGTTCGCTACCCATGAAAGCCGTGGTCTACGGGTTGCTGGCGCTGCTGTACGTCCTCCACACCGACGTCTGGTATTGGGACGACCCCCGCATGCTGCTGGGCGTCCCGATCGGCTTCACCTACCACGTGCTGTGGACCATCGTCGTAACCGGAGCCTTCTGGCTGGCGGTGCGGTACGCCTGGCCGACGGAGCTCGAGGCCGCAGCGGAGCACGCCCCGGACGCTCCCGCAGACCGTCCGGATCGTGACCCGGCGTCGGTGCAGTCGCCATGACGCTCGCCGTTATCGGCGTGTACATGGCGCTGGTGTTGGCGGTGGGAGCGCTGTCCCACCGGCGCTTCCGTGGCACCGGCGAGGACTACTTTCTCGCCACCCGCTCGATCGGCCCGTTCGTCCTGCTGATGTCGCTGTTCGGCACCCAGATGACCGCGTTCGCGCTGCTCGGGGCGTCGGGGCAGGCGTATCGGACCGGCATCGGGGTCTTCGGGCTGATGGCCTCGAGCTCGGCGATCGTCGTGCCGGCGGTGTTTTTCTTCGTCGGTACGCGCGCCTGGGTGGTCGGCAAGCGTTACGGCTACACCCCCCAGGT
>JADFNY010000150.1 GCA_022563115.1 Acidobacteriota bacterium
GAACGCTGGCAGTCAGCATTGGGCCGCGCGCTTCAGTAATTGATATCGATCTGCCGCCGTTGCGCCGCCGACTCGAGGATCGCGTCACACACGAGAGCCGCGCGGTACCCGTCCTCGAACGTCGCGCCGTGCGGCCCCACCGGGCGGTCGTTGACGATGCAGTCGAGCAGGTGGGTGATCTCGTGCACGAAGGTGTGTTCCCAGCCGATGATGTGCCCGTGCGGCCACCAGTTTTCCCAGAACGGATGATGGGACTCGGTCACCAGGACGCGGTGAAACCCCTGGGTCTCGACCGGCGTGTCGTCAACCCAGAAGACCTCGAGTTCGTTGAGGCGCTCGAGGTCGAACCGAATGCTGCCCTTCTCGCCATTGATCTCGATGACCTGGTGGTTCTTGCGGCCGGCGGCAAAGCGGGTCGCCTCCAGCGTGCCCAAGGCGCCGTTGGCAAACTCGACGGCGGCGACGAACGCGTCGTCGACATCGACGGGCGCCATCACACCGCCGTCCGGTAGCTCGCGCTCCTCGATAAACGTCTTGGCCATGGCGCCGACCGATTTCATGTCGCCGACCAGGTAGTGCCCCAGGTCGATGATGTGCGCTCCGAGATCCCCCAGCGCTCCGCTGCCGGCTTGCTCCCGGTCGAGGCGCCAGATCTTCGGTGTGCCGTAGTGCGGCATGATCCACTCCTGCAGATACACCGCCCGGTAGTGGTAGATGCGCCCGAGAGCACCGCTGTCGATGAGCTCACGTGCCTGTCGAATCGCCGGCACGAATCGGTAGTTGAAGCCCACCATGTGCTTGACGCCCGCCTTCTCCACGGCGTCGAGCATGGCCTTGGATTCCTCGGCGGTGCGCCCCAGTGGCTTTTCGCACAACACATGTTTGCCGGCCTCGGCGGCGGCGATGCAAGGCTCGGCGTGGACGTCGTTGGGGCCGCCGTTGTCGAACAGGTCGACGGTCTCGTCCGCGAGCATGTCGCGCCAGTCGGTGTAGCTGCGCGCATATCCGTAACGGCGCGCCGCTTCGGCAACCGCACTCCGGTCACGCCCGCAGATCGCCGCTAGATCCGGTATCGCCGGGGGCGGATACATCATGTACGGGATCTTCTTCATGGCGTTGGTATGCGCCTTGCCCATGAAGGCGTACCCCAGCATGCCGACACCGACGTGCGGAGTGTCCTCGTCGGCGCCGGAAGCGGCCATGTCGGTAAACGCCTGCTCACTCATGTCCGTCCGCGTCCCCTTCCCCGTCTCCGGCTCCCTCTCCGCCTCCGTTCCCGACTGCTTCTCCGTCTCCGTCCCCGGCTCCTTCCCCGTCTCCGTCTCCGAAGGCGGCGTCGAAGGCGACGTCAGAGGGCGCGAAGTCCTGGCCGCGAACCATCTCCAACGCCTCTTCCGCCCCCCATTCCCTGTCCATCCCGCTGTCCTCCCACTCGATCGACAGCGGGCCCTGGTAGCCGATTCGGTTCAGCGCCCGGATGATCGGATCCCACTCCACGTCGCCACGACCCGGCGACACGAAGTCCCAACCACGGCGGGGATCGCCGAAGTCCAGATGCGACGACAGAATGCTGCTGCGACCGTCGAGTTGGAGGCGAGCGTCCTTGACGTGAACGTGGAAGATGCGGTCGCTGAACTCGTTGATGAACACAACGGGATCGACGAACTGGTGAATCAGGTGGCTGGGATCGAAGTTGAAGCCGAAGCTCGGATGGTTGCCGATCGCGTCGAGCGCGCGGCGCGCGGTGTGGATGTCGTAGGCGATCTCGGTCGGGTGCACCTCGAGCCCGAAGCGAACACCGTGCTTTGAATACGTGTCCATGATCGGCGTCCACCGATCGGCGAAGTCTCTGTAACCGGCGTCGATGTCGGCCTGTGAGGTAGGCGGAAAGAAATACAGCTTCGACCACACGCTGCTGCCGGTGAAGCCGTTGACGACCTCGACCCCGAAGCGCTCGGCGGCGCAGGCGGTGTCGATGACCTCCTGGGCGGCGCGTTGGCGAACGCCCTCGGGATCGCCGTCGCCCCACACCCGGTCGGGGACGATCGCCCGGTGCCGCTCGTCGATCGGGTCGCAGACGCATTGCCCCACCAGGTGGGTGCTGATGGCGACACAGGAGAGACCGTGGGCCTCCAAGAGATCCCGTTTCGCCCCCACGTAGCCGTCGTCGTCGAGCGCCTTGTCGACTTCGAAGTGATCGCCCCAGCAGGCGAGCTCGAGGCCGTCGAATCCCCAGTCGCTGGCTTTGGCCGCCAAGGTTTCGAGCGGCAAGTCGGTCCATTGGCCGGTGAACAGGGTCACGAGTCGAGACATGAATGCTCCATGGCCTGGTTCAATTGGGGGCCCCGGCGACCTTCACGATCGCGATTCTCAGTTCGCACATCGCGCAATTCTAGAGCAGCGTGCCGAAGAACTCCCGGGCGCTGTTGCGGGCACGGTAGGCATAACCACGAGGCGACGCCACCTCGGCGATGACGGCATGTCAGTCGCCGCGGACGCTGAGACGGTAGACTAGGTTGTCATGGAAAAGTCTGCACGACCTAACAGGGTGTTGAAGACCTCCCGAGGGTGCCGGACAGGGGTCTCGCGGAGCAAAGGGCTCCGGATCGCTATCGCGATAACGGTGCTGGCGATGGCGCAGTCGTTCGCCCAGGGGCAGGAGAACGGGCTCGTCTACCCCGTCGATATCGTTGCCGACGACAACGGTTGGGTGGTGGCCGACTTCAAGGCGCACGGACTGTTGGCCGTCGATACGGACGGCAACGTCGCCTCGATCGCGCAAGGTCCGGGCCTGCCGAGGACCCCTCTCTACGGTACCCGCGCCGTTCTCCCGGCGCCCGACGGCGACGGCTGGCTGGTGGCCGATCCCGGGACGTTCGCCCTCTATCGGGTGGGCGGCGACGGTGCGCTGTCGACGATCACCACCGAACTGGACATTCCCCAGGGACTCGCCCGGTTCGACGACCATTCGGTGCTCGTGTCGGACCTGCGGAGCGGAATCGGTGCGGTCATGCGGGTCACGCTGGACGGGGTGGTCTCGGTCTTCGCCGAGATCAATAGCCCGAAGGGAATCGTTCCAGACGGCGAGAACGGTTTTGTTGTCGTCTCCCACGGCGATCGCGCCCTGTACCGGCTGGGTCGGGACGGCAGCGTCAGCACCCTGTACAGCGGCGCACCCCTCGACTTCCCCCACGATCTCGTCCGCCTCCCCGATGGCAGCTTCATGGTCACCGACGGGTATGCCAGCGCCGTGTTCCATGTAACTCCCGCGGGGCAAGTGACCTCATTCGCCCAAGGAGCGCCGCTGGTCACCCCCCAAGGGATCGCGCTGGGAGCCGACGGCACCCTGCTCGTGGTCGACCCGCAGGCCGGTGCCATCTTCCGCATCGGCACCGATGCCGCGATCGTCCGCTGGGTCGACGTCGGCTCGTAGCCGCGGCCAGTAGCTCGGCGGCCGTTTTCGTCAAACTACCCGGATCTGACGATCGCATCGGCCTCGATCTCCACCAAGTACTCGGAGCCGATGAGCCCTGCTTGCACCAGCGTGTTGGCCGGCTTGATGTCGCAAAACCGCTCCCCGTGGACGGTCGCGACTTGTTCCCACTGCGCCATGTCTTGGATGAAGACGCGCGTCCGGATGACGTCGTCGAGGCTGGCGCCGAGCGATTGCAGCGCGCCCTCGATCTTGTCGATCACGAAGTGGGTCTGGGATACCGGATCGGACCCGCCGATGAGGCGATCGCCGTGGGTGGCCGTCGTGCCCGAAACCGAGATTCGATTTCCGTGGCGAACCGCCCGGCTGTAGCCGGCCAGATCTTCCCAAACGGTGCCGCTCGACACCCGCGTTCTGCCGTCCGCGCCGGGCTTGGCCTCGTAGGGTGCCGGCAACGCTTCGATGTGGTGGCTGAGATCCCCCGACGCCGTCAGGTACGGCGGCCGACGGTACTCGTCGCCGCAGTCACCCGGGATCGGGCGCAATCGATCCACCGCCGCGACGATCTCCGCTCTGTCGGCGTCGTCGAGAGCGAACTCGAAGATTCTCAGGTTGTCGTCACGATGCTCGCTGAGGCCGAGTCGGGCGCCGATGATGATGCCGCCGACCGCCGGCTGGTCGAGAATGTGACGACAAGCGACGTTCGCTATCGAAACACCGTGCCGCTCTCCGATCGCGTGCACGACGCGCAGCAGTCGCTGCAAGGCGTCCCAGCCACCGGCCTCGCGAATGAAGCGCCGGTACTTCATCTCGGACCAGGTCTCGAGCCCATCCTGGTCCGGCTCGGGCTCCTCGAGCCAGCGGTCGGTGAGAAAGCCGCCGGCCAGGGCGCCGAATGCCAGCAACGTGATGCCGCGCTCCCGGCACAGCTCGGTCATCCCATGGGCGCCCGCGCGCTGATCGAGGAGCGAGAAGCACACCTGATTCGACGTGATCACGATGCCGCTGTTGACGATCATCCGCAGGTGCGCGGTGTCGGTGTTGGTGAGCCCGAGGTGGAGGATCAGCCCCTCGTCCTTGAGCTCTTGGAGGTAGAAAAGGGTGTCGAGGTAGCTCGGATCGGCGTAGTTCCAAGCATGGAACTGCAGCAGGTCGAGGCGGTCGGTCTGCATCCGGCGGAGTGAAAGCTCGATGGCCTCGCGCACTTCCTCTCGGGTCGAGGCTCCCGGCTTCGGAACCCATTTTGTGAAGAGCTGCACGGCGTCGCTCCCGTGCTCGCGCGCGAACAGCCCAACGATCTCCTCCGCCGACCCGTAGTGGTCCGCCATGTCGAATGTCGTGAGCCCGGCGTCGACGTAGGGTTCCATCTCGCGGGCCGTCGCCGCGAGGTCGAGTTGGCGGCCGTCACGTTCCATGTCGGCGATTTGCCAGAGGCCCGTGAGGACCCGGGAAATGCTCAGATCGGGGGCCAGGTCCCAGCGCTCGACCATCGTCCTGGGCTCGTCAGAGGCTTTCATCGGCTGCGCTCGGGGCACGCCCGATCCGTTCGATGTTGTCGTGGCGGATCTGCGGGTTGCATCGGTGACTCGTCAGGGGCTTTCGGCAGTCTACCCTTGTCAGGAGCCTTCATCACTGACCTCGCTACTCCGGTGGCAGGGTCGAGAATCGCGCCTGCACGTCGACGCCGCTGCGGCGTAACCGGGCGAGCTCCCGGGCATAGATGGCGCTGCCCACCAACATCACCGCCACCCAAACGGAGGTGGAGTGCAGATACCAGGCCGGCTGGGGCGTCGAGATGTCCTTCCAGACGTGTACCCCGAGGAATGTGCCCAGCAGAACGATGCCGAGCGTGGCCAGCGACACCTGGGCGCCACGTTGCGGCAGCACGCGAACCTCCGCAGCGAGCCCGGGGTTGCGATGCGGCAATGCCAGCACCGACGCGCACATCAGCAGGAAATTGACCAGCATGGCCGTCACCAGGATGTCGACACCAAGGAAAAAATCACCCGCCAGGTGGCTCCCCAAGATGCCCACCGAGGCCATTAACCCGCTCAGAACGATCGCCACTCCCGGCGTATGACGCGTCGGGTGCACCGAGCCGACAAAGCGCGGAAAGATCCCGTCCTCGGCCCAGGCGAACATCAACCGCGAGACGGCCAGCAGCATCGCGGGCAGATCGTTGATCAGCGCCACCGCCGCGCCGGCGACGATCGCCACCGTCCATCCGGTCGGCAACAGGTAACCGAGCAGGCCGGGCGCAGTGAGATCACGGGTCAGCGCCTCCTCGGCAATGAATCTCCAAGGGACCGCATGATAGACGGCGGCGGTGAACAGAAGGTAGAACGTCCCGACGGTGAGAACCGCGATGCCGATGGCCAGCGGCAGCGATCGGTGCGGGTTGCGCGCCTCGCCACCCGCCTGGGCGATCGAATCGAAGCCGATGAAGCTGGAGAACAGGACCGCCGCGGCGGCGAGAAAGGTCCTGAGACGGAATGGAAACTCGCCGCCTTCCGGGATGACGCGGTTGTCGGCCGCCTGCACGGCAACGGCGAACTGCTCGTGGTCGAAGGCGAAGCCGGCGACGATGACCACCGATCCGAGGGCGAACATCAGGAACATCATGGGCACCAGCGTTCTTTCGTAAAGCTTCAGCCCACGCAGGTTCACCCAGACGAACGTCCAGAGGAATGCCAGGGCCAGCGTCACCCGCACGACTCCCGTCTCGAGCATGGTCGCGAGACCGGCCTGGCCGACAGCGGTGGCAATGTCACGAAGGAACGGAATCAGGAGGTACGAGACCACGCCGATCGCGATCGACAGGCCGAACCATTGCGAGAAGCTCGCCACGAAGCCGAGGTAAGGATGCAACGCGCGGCTGGCGTATACGTAGCTGCCGCCGGCGCGCGGCATCGCCGAGGCAAGGATGGCGTAGGCAAGCGCGGCGATGAGAGCGGGCACGGCGGCGAACAGGTAGGCGGGCAGCACCCAGGGGCCGATCCCCGGCACGCTCCGCTGGATCATGAACGGAATCACGTTGATCGCCGCCCCCAGCATCGCGCAGATTCCCGTGGCAGCGAGCGCCGTGAGGCCCATCTGCCGCGAGAGCCCGGAACGATCAGCCACTTGCGCGGTCCGCTAGAACGGCACGCCGATCGCGTCGCAGAGAAACTCCACCAACGGCGAGCCGGTTTTGCAGTAGTTGGCGAGATCCTTGACGAAGCCCGGGCTGGTGACCTGCTTCTGGGTCAGATGGGTGACGGCGATGAAGTCCTTGCGCTTGAGGTCGTCGATCAGGGGGTGGTCGACGTCGTAGCCCTTGGGGGCGCGCTTCAACGAGTCGCCGGCCAGTTCGAAGACCTCGGTGAAGCTCCTGGCGCGCGAAACCTTCTTCCAGCGCTCCGGGTCGGCGTCGATGGCCCCGCGGATCCTCTTCAGCGTCTCGCCGTCCGGATGCCAGATACCGACCCCGACGAAGATCTCCTTGGGCTGCAGGTGCAGGTAGTAGCCCGGGCAGTGGGCGTCTTTGCCCCGCTCGTGGCGAAACTGCAGGCCGGTGTAGGCCTTGTAGGGACTCTTGTCCCTCGAGAAGCGCACGTCGCGGTAGATCCGGAACATCGAGCCGCCCGATTTGCGGTCGTCGGCGCGGAAGTAGGGGCTGATGTCGGCCAGGTAGGGGGCGAAATCGCGGATGAACTGCAGCGCCGGCTCGCGCAGATCTTCCTCGAAGCGGTCCTTGTTGGCGTTGAACCAGTCGCGGTTGTTGTTCTCAGACAGATCGCTGAGGAACTTGAAAGCTTTCGGCGTCAGGCGAGGGCTGCTCGGCATGGTGCATTTTCCGGATGAAAGAGGATGGGCGGCTAAGTGTAACAATCCGGGGGGTTAGAGCTATTCTGAACGGGTGATTTCGGGAAGGGCAGAGTTCTTCGAACCACAACGCTCTGGCAACACGAGGCCGACGCAACGCGGGGCAAGAGCATCAACGGGGACGACAGCCCGAGGCAACCTCTTCCATTGATCAGAAATTCCGTTTGTTCGAGCGCCCTGTTCACTGTATTGGCGTCATTGGCGCTCTCGAGCACAGCATGCAGCAGCGAGACGGATACGCCCACGGGCCCAACGACACCGGATCCGACGGACCTCGGGCAGGTCATCGAAGCCCTGTTTCTCGGCTCAGGACCCCTCTCACCCAGAGATGGTGCGGCCGCCTGCCCGGATCGCGGCGTATGGAGCGGATTCCCGCGGAGAACCGCCGTTCGCGTTCTCGTTTCAACGAGCGTGTCGGCAGACAAGCTCGAAGCGATCCGCAACGCTGCCAATCAGGTAGCGACGGCGACCAACGGGGAAATAACCACCACGGTGGAAACCGTCGCTATTCCCAATCCGATTCCCGGCGCCAACGAAGTGACATCGACCACCCATCCGGCTCCCGGGAGTCAAGGATGTCAGTCCGATAACGGGTGCACGATCCATACGTTCCAGAGCCGCGGTGTTTTCTTGTCGAGCCGTGCTGTTCAGCCGGCGAGCCAAACCGCCAATGCGTACGCCCACGACGCCGTCGGCCACGGAATCATGGGCATGTGTCACATCGACGGCTTTCTCATCGGCGGAGCAAGCCGCTCGCTAATGAGCGGGGGGCCTGGTGTGTCCTCTGGCCAGATCGCCATCCAGCTCACCGAGCTCGACATTCAAGCGGCCCAAGAAGTGTACGCGTCTTCGCTGAATCCCGGCGCAACCAGAGCCGATTTTGTCGCGGCGGGTCTTATAGATCCGTAGGCGGGGCAAATCCCGCGCCGGCGGCTAACGCCCGCCCGTCGGCACCCGCTCCTTCAACTCCTCGAACCAGTTGAGGACGATGTGTCCCTGCCGGGGAAAGTGCGTCGATAGCCTACGTGCGATCCCGTAGCGTGATCAACGGGACGTAAGAATCAGCTTATCGCGCTGCCTTCCACTTTCGGGATGAAAGAGGATGGTCGGTATCGGCACAATGAAAGTAACA
>JADFNY010000151.1 GCA_022563115.1 Acidobacteriota bacterium
GGCCTCTACGACGCCGGCTGCCGGTACTGCCACGGTGCCGACGGGCGCGGCGTCGACCTCAGCACGGTGGGGTTTGACGTGCCGCTGCCGGATTTCGCCGACTGTAGTTTCGCCACCCGTGAGCCCGACGCCGACTGGTTCATCGTCACCCATCAGGGCGGGCCGATTCGCGGCTTCGCGAACAACATGCCGGCGTACGGCGAGGCGTTCACCGACGAGCAGATCGAGCAGGTCGTCGGCTATCTGAGGGTCTTCTGCACCGATGAGCGGTGGCCGCGCGGCGAGCTGAACTTCCCGCGCCCCATCGTCACCGAGAAGGCCTATCCCGAGGACGAGCTCGTCTTCACGCTGGGGGCCAACGCCGAGGACCTCGGCGGGGTCAGTGGCGAGCTCCTGTACGAGAAGCGCGTCGGCATCGTCGGACAACTGGAGGTGAAGATGCCGGTCGGCGTGCAGCAGATCGAGGTCGACGGGCCGTGGCAGGGTGGCATCGGGGATATCGAGCTGGGCTACAAGCACGTCCTTGCCCAGAGCCTCGACCGCGGCATGATCTTCAGCGGCAGCCTGGCGGCGACGCTGCCGAGCGGCAGCGAGGATAGGGAGCTCGGCAAGGGAACGTTCGTCTTCGAGCCGTTCGTCTCCGCCGGTTTCGCCCTGCCGCGCGCCAGCTTCGTCCACGTGCAAACAGGCGTGGAGTTGCCGGTCGATTCGCAAAAGGCTGACAACGAGTTCTTCTGGCGCGGCGTTTTCGGCACCACGTTCACCGCCGGTCGCTGGGGCCGCGCCTTCTCGCCGATGGTCGAGGTGCTCGGCGTCACCGAGTTCGAGGACAAGGAAACGGTCAACGAGCTCGATCTGTTGCCGCAGGTGCAGTTCACCCTCAATACGCGGCAACACATCATGGCGAGCTTCGGCGTTCGCTTCCCGGTCAACCGCACCTCGGGCCGGCCGACCCGGATCATCTTCTACCTGTTGTGGGAGTGGTTTGACGGTGGCCTGTTCGACGGCTGGTAGGTCCTCTTGATCAGAGCTATGAGACGCCCCACCGCACAACTCGCGTTGGCGACCGCCGTTGCGAGCCTGGTGTGTGCCGGAATGTCTCATGCGACCGGCTTCACCCAACGGCCGGGCGGCAATTCGTTCCTTGGACCGGGCGCCGCCTCGATCGTCGGAACGGTCCGCTACGACGGCGAGGCGCCGGAGCCGGCCGTCTTTTCGATGATCCAGGATGCCTCTTGCATCGCGGCGCACGGCAGCGAGACCATCCTCTCGAACCGCCTGGTGGTCAACGAAAACGGCACGCTGCGGTGGGCCTTCGTCTACATTCGCGAGGCCATCAGCGGCAGCCTGCCGGTCGGTGAGCCCGCCCCGGTGACGCTCGACAAGGTCGGCTGCGTGTACCGGCCGCACGTGCTGGGCATGCAGACGGGGGCCTCGCTTCGCATCGTGAACTCCGATCCCACCCTGCACACCGTGCAGTTGGTGGCCACCAACAACCCGTCGTTCAATATCGCCCTTCCGCAGCCCGGGATGGACATCGTGCGCGTTCTCGCCGACCCCGAGGTCATGATCCCGGTGCGCTGCAACGTCCACCCGTGGACCCAGGCGTACATCGGCGTCGTGCCGCACGCGTTTTTCGCGGTCAGCGGCGAGGATGGGCGCTTCGTGATCGACGGAGTACCCGCCGGCGAGTATGTTCTCGAGGCGTGGCACGAGCTCCTGGGCAGGCAGACGCTCCGCGTCGTCGTTGCGGAAGGCGAGGAATCCGACCTGCAGTTCACTTTCGTCACCCAAAACTGACACGTCGGTTGTGCTACCCCGATCGTTCATCGACAATCCTGCTGCCTTTCCCCGAACGTCCGGAGCCGTCAAGTCAGCCGCCCCGAGAGGAGGCCCCATGGCTACCGTGATCCTTCCGTCTTCGCTGCAGGGGCGCACCGGCGGCTCGCGCCAGTTCACGATCGACGCTGCTACCGCGGGTGAGGCGCTGCGTCGCCTCGAGCAGCAGGAACCGGGCATCGCCGGTTGGGTGCTCGACGAGCAGAGCCGACTGCGCGAGCACGTGAAGCTGTTCGTCAACGCCGACGAGGCGGGGCTGGATACGCCGCTGGCGAAAGGCGACGAACTGCAGGTGGTGCGCGGCATCTCCGGCGGCAGCGGTGCCGACGCCGCTGAGGCCGGTGAAGCTGAAGGCAACGGATCCAGCGATCAAGGCGAGTTGCTCGTCGGCACCCACAAGGGTCTGTTCGTCATGCGTGGCGCTCGCGGCGGGCCGATGGAGATCGTCGGTCGGCAGTTCCCCGGCCAGCCGGTCGAACACGCCATCAAGGATCAGCGCTCAGGGCGCTACTTCGCCTCGGTGACCCACGGGCAACACGGCCCGCACCTCTTTTTTGCTGGCGATCCGACCGGCGAGTGGGAACAGGCCAAAGGGCCGGCGTTCGGCGAGGGAACCGACGACGCCGTGGAGCGCATCTGGATCGTCCAACCAGGCGTCGAGGACGGCGTGCTGTGGGCGGGCGTTGCCCCGGCGGCGCTGTTTCGCAGCGCAGACAACGGCGCCACCTGGGCCCTCAACGAGGGCCTGTGGAACCAGCCGTCGCGGAAGAAGTGGGAGGGCGGCATGGGAGGGCTCTGCCTACACTCGATCTGCCCGTGGCCGGGCGATTCGCGGAAAATGGCGATCGCCATCTCGGCTGTCGGCGTGTGGATCACCGAGGACGGCGGTGAGACCTGGCGCAACGGTACCAAGGGCCTGGTGCCGCGCTACCTCCCCGAGGAGGCCCGTGACGCGACGCTGATGCATTGTGTGCACAACCTGCAGCGGGCGCCCACCCAGCCCGAGACGCTGTACATGCAGTATCACGGCGGCGTGTATCGGTCCGACGACGCCGGCGATTCGTGGATCGACCTCGCCGAGGGCACCGCGCTGCCGGCCGACTTCGGCTTTCCGCTGGCTCTCGACGCCGCCGACCCCGACAGCGCCTTCGTGATCCCGCTGGTCTCCGAAGAGGATCGGGTTACCGTCGACGGCAAGGTGCGGGTGTACGAGACCCGCGACCGCGGCGCGAGTTGGAAGGCGCTCTCGGATGGCTTGCCGCAGACGAACGCCTACCTGACGGTCTTGCGCCAAGCCTTCTGCGCCGACGGGCACAGCCCGGTTCGGCTGTATTTCGGGGCCGAGTCCGGAGATCTGTTCGGGTCCGTCGACGGAGGGGCGACGTGGACGACGCTGGCGACGCATTTGCCGCCGATTCTGTCGGTGCGCGTCGCACGCTGACCAGCAGGCCGTAGTGAAAGTGTAATGGGTCTGGGCAGGCCGCCAAGCACGACCGGCCGGACCAGACCAACCACGGGGGGGGTGGCTGTGGAGGACCGGACACGCGGCCTTCTCGCGGTTCTTGCCGGGGCGATTTGTCTGAGCACGGTGCCCACCGTGATCAAGCTCGGGCTCCGCGACGGGGCCGACCCGCTGCAACTCCTGGCGCCCCGTATCGTACTGGGCAGCGCCCTGCTGTGGACGTGGGTTGCGGCGACGCGGCCGCAGCGCCTGCGCATCGACCGCCGCGGCCTGCGGGACTGCGCCCTCGCCGGGGGCATCAACGCAGCCAGCCTGCTGCTCTTCTATCTTGCCCTGCGCCGTGTGGACGCCTCCGTGGCGATGCTGATTTTCTCGGTGTACCCGGCGATCCTCTTGCTGATGTTGCACCTGCGCGGCGAGGCGGTGAACCGGCGTGACCTGGTGCGGCTCGGCCTGGCGTTGGCGGGAGTCGCCTTCGTGGCCGACGTCGGCGGGGCCGTTGATATCGTCGGTGTGATGTTGCTCCTGGGCTGCGCCACGATCTACTCGCTCTACGTGTTCGTTCTCCACACCCGGCTGGCGGCGTATCCGGCGTCGACCTTGGCGGTATGGATCGTCACGTTCCTTGCCTTGGGGGTGGTGATGATGCGGCCCTTTGCGGGCCCGACCCGGCCGCTCGATGCCGCCGGCTGGGGCGTCGTGCTGTGGTCGGCAATCTTCGGCACGGCACTGGCCCGCATGGCGACCGTCGAGGGTGTGCGCCTGCTGGGGGGCGGGCAGACAGCCCTGCTTCTGCCGGCCGAGACGGTGCTGTCGGTCAGCTGGGCGACCCTCGTGCTGGGCGAGCGCATCGGTGGGCTGCAGATCGTCGGCGCCGGCCTGGTCTTGACAAGCGTCCTGCTGGCGACGATCTTCCGACGCCGGCGCCCTACTGATCTCCCTTGAGCACCGGCAACAGCGGCACCCGCAAGGCGCCGGCCACCGCCAGGACGCTCGATGCCATGCCGACGGTGAGGACGGCGACGAGAATGAGTCCCAGGGAGCCCCACGGGAGCTCGAAGCCGCCGCCGATGAAGCGCGGCGCTACGGCGATGAGCGAGGCGGCGCCCCCGATCGCCGTGCCCACCACCAGCAGGAAAGCGTTCTCGGCCAAAACCATGCGACTCAACGCGTTGCGCCGAAACCCGAAGGCGCGCAACGTCGCCAGCTCGGCGCGCCTCTCGATGACGTTGCGTACCAAGACCACGGCGAGGCCGACGGTGCCCAGCAGAAGGCCCAGACCGCCGAGGAGCTGGAAGGTCGCCAAGTAGGTGTTCTGCACCACGAGAAAGTCGGCGAGCAGCTGGTCGGTGCGCTCGGCGTCGAAGCCGTAGGGGCCGAGAGAGCGTTCGAGCGCCGCGCCGACGGCATCGGTGTCGCCGGCCGCATCGATGAGAAACGTCGAGTAGCCGCTCTGGCTGGGAAAGTGAGCCAGCAGGTTTTCCTCGGAGATCAGCAACTCGCTGCGGAAGATGCTCTCGGCGAACGTGCCGACGATGCGTAGGTGCAGGGGCTCGCCGTACTCGTCTTCGACGATCAACTCGTCGCCGAGACCGAGATGGAGAATCCACTGCACCGAGTTGGCGTCGCCGAGCACGGGGACGACGCCGGGGCCGAAATCCTGATACAGCAGCGTCCACGGGTTGGCGGGGTCGTAGCCGCCGGTCGCGGCCGGGTCTTCCGGCGGCAGCGTCGTCGCGAAGCTGAAACCGCCGCGCGTCACCAGTGCCCGGCTGGCGCCGAGCAGGCGGGGGTTCTGTGGCTGGTAGAGGTTCAGGCAACTGGCGTCGTCGCCGGGGAGGGCGCGCAGGGGAAGGACCAGGGCGTCGCTCAGCAGGGCCTCGTCATCGTCGGAGAAACCGAGGTCGAAGCGGGCGGCGGGTGAGTTCAGATCCTCGTGCAGCGGGATCTCAGAGTGCGCGATGAGGGCGAACCCGCCGGTCCCGGAGCTCATCGTTTGGGTCTCGCGGGTCGGGTCGCGGTGGTTGGCGGCCACGGTGACGATGACGAAGGAGGCGGACGCCACCAGCGCCACACTCAGGATGCTGCGGCCCGGGCTCCAGGCGCTGTTGCGCGCCGCCATGGCGAGCAAAGCGGTGGATCCCGGTGTGCCGAGGCGGCCGTGGGTGCCGCGGCACCACTCGGCGAACGCGGCGAGACCCGCCACCAGGAGCGGAAAGCCGATCGTTCCGAAGACCATCGGATCCATCGTCGTGCCGGTAGCGACGGCGAACACCAGCATGACGGTCGCGAAACCGGCGCTGATGGCGGCGAGGCCGCGGCGCAGCCGGCGTCGGGAGACCGAAGAGTCGGTGAGACGAAAGATCGAGCCTTTCAGAAGCGATGTCGTTGGCACCTTGCCCAGCCGCCGCACCGTCCACCAGATGGACGCGATCACGACGAACATCGAGATGAACCATCCCGCCGCCAAGCTCACCGGCACGACGTGGAGCGTCAGCATCGACGTGCCCACCGCCGGCAGCCACAGGGTGCGCAGCCCCAGCATCATGAGCGCCGCATAGCCAACGCCGGCGAACAGGCCGCCAAACGCGCCGACGGCGGCGACGATGCCGCCCTCGACCAGCAACCGGCGGCGAACGCGCTTGACGGTGTAGCCCACCGACAACAACAGGCCGATCTCCCCGGCGCGGGCTTCGACCCCGAGGCTGAACAGCAGGCCGACGAGCATCGCCGCCGAAGCGATGAGGAAAAAGCTGAAGGCGATGAACAGGCCGCTGAAATCGGTCGCCCCGGTGGCGGCCCGGAGGCCGTCGGCGCGGACCTCGAGAAAGCGCATGCCGAACTGCGAGAGGTTCAGTCGCGCCAGCAGCGCTGCCTCGAAGAGGGCGTTGAACTCTTCGAAACGGACGGTGCGGACGGCGCCCGGGGGCGTCATCCGAACCGACGTGACGACGCCGTAGCGCGTGCTCCATAGCTCGGCGGCCGTTTCCTCGCTGACGAACGCCTTTGGGGTGGCGGCATACTCGTCCCAGTAGTCCTCGTCGGCGGTGCGAACGAGGCGCAAATCGACCGGAAACGGTGGGTCCCAGTCGGCGATGTTTTCGGTGTCCTCGATGCCCGGGTAGTCGGGCGTCAGCCGCCGGTCGTTGCCGAGACCGCTCATCGCGACGACGCCGGCAACGACGAAGTCAGCCGCCTCTACCCCGAGCTCCTCATAGGGGCCGACGACGTAGTACTCCATGCGCAACGTGTCGCCGACCACGGCCATGATGTCGCCGGCGGTCCACTCGTTGATGAGGATCTCGTTGCCGATCGGGACGGGGGCCGGGTCTCCCGATGTGAGCACCAGCGATGCGAGGTCGGCGGGCGCCCCGGCAAGCGCCGCGACGGTGGAGTAGGGGACCGAACGTCCGCCGACCTCCATCGCGGTCGCCAGGTAGCTGGTGACGCGGGTGACCGAGGCGCCGACTTCTTCAGCAGCTGCCTCGACAGCGGTCAGCGTCAACGGCCGCAGCACGTACTCGCTGCTCTCGACGAGTGAGACGCCGTCGTGCTGCTCGATGAGCAGGCCGAGATCCTCGAGGTCCAACACGCCGCGGAGAAGCTCTTGCACGCCGGTCGCGGATTCGGTGCGCTCGGGAGCGGCGTCGGCCGCCGTCGGGTTCCGGGCGACGAGAACCGCGTTGACCTTGCCCTCCTGATCGAGTGCCGCCTGGAGGTCAACGAGCGCGACGTAGGCGTTCGACGGAAACGCCTGGTGCGGTGCGAGGCCGAAACGCCCGATTCCGGCGTCGGGGATCACCCCGACGATGGTCGTGCGGATGGTCCCGAACGCCTCGCTGTTTCCCTTGTTGCCAAGCAAGGTGTCGTCCGGAATATTGTCACGGGTACGGAAGCTCAACAGAAGCGCGTCACCGACCTCGGCCCCGAGCTGGCGTCGCAGCGTTTCGTTGATGATCGCCGAAGGGAAGAGCTGCCCGGAGGCACGGGAGAAATCGAGAGGATCGCGACCGGGCGCTCGGGCGGCTCCTTCTCTGGCCGACATCGTGAGGTCCTTCGCGGGTCGTTGGGGCCTTGTCTCGACCTCGGGGAACATGGCGGTGAAGCGCGCGTCGATGCCGAGTACATTCACCTGGGAGGCGCGCGTTCCGGTCTCGGCTCGAACCGCGCTGCCCGGCACCAGGATCGCCGGAGCGGTGCCGCCGTACCGCGCGGCGAACCCGTCCGCCGCCGCTAGCCGGTCGGCGAGGCTCTGCGGGAAGAACCTCTCCACGACCAGCACCAGCTCGATGTCGCCCAGGCGGTCGAGCGTCATGTCGCGCAAGCTGCCGCGCACCGAGTCGCCGACGATCAGGGCGCCGGCGAGCACCGCCGTATTGACCATCGCCGCAAGCAGCACCGCGAGGTTGATCTTCCAGTAATGGGTCAGGCCGCGCAGCATGGCTTACCCGGCGGGCCAAGGTGAAGTTGTGCAACAGCCTGTCAGCTCCCGGTCGGGGCTCACGAGCGCGCGTCCTTGCACAGCCCCTCACGCAGTTCGAAGTGGCGCGAAAACCGACCAGCGAGCTCGAGGCTGTGGGTCACGACGATCAAGAGGTTGCTCTCCTGGGCGTGCAGCTCCGCGAGCAACTCGGCGACGGACGCGGCCGTTTCGACGTCCAGGTTGCCGGTGGGCTCATCGCACAGCAGCAGGCCCGGCCGGTTGATCAGGGCGCGGGCGATCGCGACCCGCTGGCGCTCGCCGCCGGAAAGCTGCGCCGGCCGGTGATCGAGGCGGTGATCGAGACCGACCTGCTCGAGCAGCTCGGCGGCCCGGTCGCGGAGGTCGGGGGCTCCCGGAAAGGCGAGGGTCGGGATCAAAGTGTTCTCAAGCACCGAATACTGGGGCAGTAGGTGGTGGTCCTGGAAAACGAAGCCGATGCTCTGGTTACGGAAGCGGGCGAGCTCGGGTTCCGACAGCGCGAAGGGATCCTTGCCCGCGATCGTGACCGATCCGGAGCTCGGCTCATCGAGGGTGCCGATGATATGGAGCAGCGTGCTTTTGCCGGAGCCCGAAGGTCCGGTAATGGCGAGCGAATCGCCGGCCCGCATCGTCAGCGAGATGCCGAGCAGCACTTCGACCC
>JADFNY010000152.1 GCA_022563115.1 Acidobacteriota bacterium
CCGGCCGATAGCGGGCCGTGGTCGACCGGAGCGGTGAGAGCGTAGGTGAGCTCGTCGGCGTGCAGCACGGCGCGGCCGCCGGTAGGACGGCGGACAACCGGGATTCCGAGGCGGCGGGCGACTACCGTATCGACACCGCGTTCATAGGGCTGGGCGTAACCGAGCGAGATCGTCGGCCGGTCCCAGCGATAGAAACGAAGGGTCCAGCCATCGCCGGGATCATCGAGGAGAGCCTCGTCGACCGCCATGTTCCAGGCGCCGGAGGCGCCGGCATCGACGACAACCCGCAGGAACGGTGGGCCTGACCGCCTCGTCCTCGCTCCTTGCCCTCGCCCGTCCGTCTCACGCCGCCACACCTTCACCGCGGCCTACTACAGGAGCTGATCGAGCGGTGTGGACTCGAGGCCTTGCGAGTCCGCCACCGGGGCGCAGGTCACGTGGCCGTCGTGCGTATCCGAGCGCGTCCACGTGTCGGCGGCCTGCTCGACGATCTCCGCCCCGGCGCGGGCGTAGTCAGCGTCGGCGATGCCGCTGCCGACGCCGGCGCCGGTCTCGACAATGACGTCGGCTCCGGCCTTCTTCAACGCTTGTACGCCGGCCGGCGTCAGGCCGACGCAGTTCTCCTGCTCTTTGATCTCCTTGACGACGCCGATCAGCATGGGCTACTTCGAATCGTCGGAAACGGCGCCGTCCTTATCCCCGCCTGCCGACGGCTTTACGGCCGCGTCGTCGTTGCCCGCGGCTTCCGACGGCTCTGCGGCAGCTTCGTCGTCGCCCGCAGAATCACCCTCTTCCTCGGCGCCCTCGGGCCGTCGCATCTCGACGTTGCCCTCGAAGAAGGCTCCCTCGGCGAACTGCACCGCTGGAGCCCGCACGTCCCCTTCGACGTGGCCGGACGCGCCGACCTCGACCTTCTCAGTCCCGATCGCGTCGCCGTGCAGGCGGCCGTCGATGCTGATACGGCGGGCCTTGAGCTGCGCTTTGGCGGTGCCTCCGTGGCCGATAACGACGTCACCGGAGATATCGATCGTGCCGTCGAACAAGCCGCCGCATTCGAACGAGCCCTCGCCGGTGAAATCACCGATCAGCTCGCAGCCGGCGCCGAGATACGATCGTCCGGCGGCGGCGGCGGGCGCCGGTCCCGAGCGCAGCGTTTTGCGCAGCAGCGGCGATGTTGGTGACGGTCGGATCGAGCCCTGCGACTGGTTCTCGGGTTTCTTTCCGAAAATGGACATGCTCTGAGCGATAACCTTTGAATGTGAAGTGGAGCGGGCAACGGGATTCGAACCCGCGACCTCAAGCTTGGGAAGCTCGCGCTCTGCCAACTGAGCTATGCCCGCCCCCTGCAGGGGCACGACCGCGGCGGCGGCCGACCCCAGCCGATGCTAGCAACGCCTCCGTGTGGGGGTCAACGCCAGGAATGTGTCCGCGTATGCACTCCTACTCACCGAAGGCGCTATAGCCGGTGATGTCGTGGCCCACGATCAGTGTGTGTATCTGGTGGGTGCCCTCGTAGGTGTACACCGACTCCAGGTTCACCATGTGGCGAAACGACTGGTAGTCGTCGAGGATACCGTTGCCGCCAAGAATCTCGCGGCAGGTTCGCGCCGTGTTCAACGCCATGCGGACGTTGTTTCGCTTCGCCATCGAGATCTGCTGCGGCGTCACCGTGCCGGCTTCCTTGAGCTGCCCGAGCCGCAGGCACATGAGCTGCGCCTTGGTGATCTCGGTGACGCACTCCACCAGCAACTCCTGCATCAGCTGCGTGGCCGCGATCGGGCGGCCGAAGGCGATGCGGTTCTTGGCATAGCGGAGAGCTTCGTCATAGCACGCCATCGCGGCGCCGACGGCGCCCCAGGCGATGCCGTAGCGGGCCTGGTTCAGGCAGGTAAGCGGCCCCTTGAGACCCTCGGCGTCGGGGAGCATGTTGGCGGCCGGGATACGGCAGCCCTGCAGAACGAGCTCAGCGGTGTCGGAAGCCCGCAACGAGTACTTACCGGTTACTTTGTTGGCGGTGAAACCAGGGCTGTCGGTCGGTACGAGGAACCCCCGGATGCCGTCCTCGGTCTTGGCCCACACGATCGCGAGCTGTGCCATGTTCCCGTTGGTGATCCAGTACTTCACGCCGTTCAGCACCCACTCGTCGCCGTCGCGCTCGGCGCGGGTCCGCATCGCGCCCGGATCGGATCCGGCGTCGGGCTCGGTAAGGCCAAAACAGGCGATGACATCGCCGCTCCCCATCGCCGGGAGCCACTGTTCTTTTTGTGCTTCGGAGCCGAAGCGCCAGATCGAGTACATGCATAGCGCGCCCTGTACCGAGACGAACGAACGCACGCCGGAATCGCCGCGCTCGAGCTCCTGCAGGATGAGCCCGTAGGAGATGTTGTCGAGCCCCGGAAGCCCGTAGCCCTCGAGATTGGCGCCGAGCAAACCCATCTCTCCCATCACCGGCAAGGCTTCTTCTGGAAACGTTCCCTCGCGCTGGTGCTCATTGATGATCGGGAGAATCTGGTCGGTGACGAACTCGCGAACCGTATCGCGGACCAATTTCTGCTCGTCGTTCAACAACTCGTCCAGCGCGTAGTAGTCAACGCCCTCGAAAGCAGCCATCGCTATCCTCGCTGGGCGCCGCGCCGGCGCCCGATTAGGGCCTTCGCGTAGTAGCCTGAAATGTAGCCGACCGCAAAAAACGGCGTGCTCAATGCCGGTGGAGAACGAGCGTCGGCACGCTGCGGAGAGGGCGCGAGCCCGTTTGAAGAGATGATGCGATCGTACCAACGGCCAACCCGCCGGTCAACGTGGCGAACCGGCGCAAACCCTTGTCTGGTGGCGGTTTCGGCGGTCGTGACGGTTCTTTTCTCCTTTGCCGTCACGGCGCAGCAACGGCCCCTGGGCGTTCCTCGTGACGACCCACGGTTCGCCGCTCTCGGCAGCGGCTCGTGTCGCCCCTGCCACCGCGAGTTGTACGACTCGTGGGCGAGTTCGACGCACGCACGGGCAGCCGAGAAGCTCACCTCCCAGCAGAAGTTCGACGCCGACTGTGTACGGTGTCACGTCCCCGACACCCTGGCGTTCGAGGAAGGCATCGGCTGCGAGGCCTGCCATGGTCCGGGCTCCGCGTACGCCGACCTCGACGTGATGATCGACCCGCTCAAGAGCCTCGCCGCCGGGCTCCAGGAGCCCGGCGCGACCTGCGTCTATTGCCACAATCCGGGACACGACTTCCACGTCGAGCGCGACCTCTCGACCGAGGCCCTCAGGATCCATGCGACCGGCGGCGGCGCCAGGTAGAGGGGCCCCTGTTACTCTTTTCTCCATGAGCACCGCCGCCAAGGTGTACCTCGACTACAACGCCAGTGCGCCCCTGTGCGCCGAGGCCGCCGATGCCATGCAGCCGTGGCTCGCCGGACGGGTGTGTAACCCGTCGAGCGCCCACCGCAGCGGCCAGCGTTCGCGCGCCGCAGTCGAACAGGCGCGCGGCCAGGTCGCCGAGTTGCTGGGCTGCCCGCCGGCCGCGGTGGTTTTCACCAGCGGCGGCACCGAGGCAGACAACGCAGCAGTTTGGGGAGGTTTGGGATGGCCGCCGCGCGGCCACCTGGTGATCTCGGCAATCGAGCACCCGGCGGTCATGGAGCCGGCAGCGGCGCTGCGCGACCTCGGCGTCGAGGTAACCCATGTTCCCGTCGACGACGAGGCGCGCGTCGATCCGGAAGCGGTGCGCGCCGCCCTGCGACCCGATACCGCGCTGGTCTCGATCATGGCGGCGAACAACGAGGTGGGCAGCCTGCAGCCGGTCGAGAAGATCGCCGCCATCGCCCACGATGTCGGCGCCCTGTTCCATACCGACGCCGTGCAGGCAGCGGCGTGGATCGACCTGCGTCCCCTGGTCGCCGCCTCCGATCTGCTGTCGATCTCGTCGCACAAGATCGCCGGGCCGATGGGCATCGGCGCCCTTTACGTGCGGCCCGGGCTGGACCTGGCGCCGCTGGTGCGGGGCGGCGGTCAGCAGGGCGGGCGTCGCGGCGGAACCGAGGCAACCGCAGCGATGGTCGGCTTCGGCGCCGCCTGCGCGCGAACGCTGGCGAGCCGTGACCAGGCGGTCGTTCGTGTCGTGGCGCTTCGAGACCGGCTCGAGGCAATGCTCTTGGACAGCATCGAGGGGATGCGCCGCAACGGCGGTGAGCCCCGCTTACCGAACACCTGCCACATGAGCTTCGCGCGCTGCGACGGCAACGCGCTCGTCGCGCGTCTCGACCTCGACGGTATCGCCGCCTCGGCCGGCGCCGCCTGCGCCAGCGGCGTGGCCCACGCCTCCCCGGTGATGGAGGCGCTCGGCGTACCGGCCGAGTACCTGGCGGGGGCGCTGCGGCTGTCGCTCGGCTACGAAACAACCGCGGCCGACGTCGACCACGCCATCGATGTCGTGCCCACGGCCGTCCACGCGCTGCGGGCGGCCGGTCTCGAGGCGGTGCGCTGATGGCCCGGGTGGCGGTGGCCATGAGCGGCGGCGTCGACTCGTCGACCGCCGCGGCGCTGCTGCGCGAGGACGGCCATGAGGTGATCGGACTGACGCTGCAGCTGTGGGATTACACCGCGGAGAACCTGGCCTCGGGTCGCGGGCGTTGTTGCTCGCCGGCCGACATCGCCGACGCCCGGATCGTCTCTGACCGCCTCGATATGCCCCACTACGTTTTCGATCACTCCGCCACATTCGAGGATCACATCGTGGAACCCTTTGTCCAGGGATACTTGGCGGGAACGACGCCGAGTCCGTGCATCCGCTGCAACCGCCTGGTGAAGTTCGACATGTTGTGGAAGCTCGCCCGCGCTCTGGACGCCGAGTTCTTGGCGACCGGCCACTACGCCCGCCTCGAGAACGGCGCGGCGCGGCCGCAACTCAGCAAGGGACACGACCACAGCAAGGACCAGTCGTACTTCTTGTTCGACGTCCCGGTGGAACGTTTCGAGAACGTCATCTTCCCGCTCGGCGCGCTGGCCAAGGACGAGGTGCGCGCCGCCGCCCGCCGCCTCGACGTGCCGGTCGCTGACAAGCCCGAGAGCTACGAACTGTGCTTCATCCCCGACGGTGACAAGGACGGCTTCGTCGAGGGACGGCTGCCGACCGACCGCCGGCACGGCGGCCCGGTGCGCCACCTCGACGGAACGTTACTGGGGCATCACGGCGGGCTGCACCGGTTCACGGTCGGGCAGCGCCGCGGGTTGGGCCTGACCAGCGCCGAGCCGCTGTTCGTGGTCGCCCTCGAGCCCGAGACCGGCACCCTGATCGTCGGGCCGGCGGAGGCGCTCGCCGCCGAGATGCTGGAGGCGAGGGCTTGCAATTGGGTTTCGATCGAGGCGCCAACCGCGCCTCTGCGCGCCGCCGCCCGCATTCGTCACCGCCACCACGAGGTTGGCGCCCTGATTACGCCCCTCGGCGACGACCGCGTGCTCGTCGAGTTCGATGAACCTCAGCGCGCCGTCGCCCCTGGGCAGGGAGTGGCGTTCTACGACGGCGAACTGCTGCTCGGTGGGGGCTGGATCGAGGGCACGTAGCCACAAGCCACTGCAGCAGGTAGACAAAGCCGATCTCACACCAGCGTCAGTACCTGTAGCGCACGCTCGGCCGCCATCTGTTCGGCGGCCTTCTTCGTCTTGCCGTCGCCGACGGCGATCGATTTGCCTTCGAGCTTCACCTCCACGCAGAACGTCTTGGCGTGGTCGGGACCGCGCTCTTCGACCACCGTGTATGCCGGCAGCGGGCGCCCCTCCGATTGGAGCCGCTCCTGTAACATCGATTTGAAGTCGCTGAAGCGGACGTTGTCCTCGATCGCACCGGTGAGATACCCGTACACCGTACAGTCGACGAACTCAGTGGCCTCTTGCAGCCCACCATCGAGATATACCGCCGCGATCACCGCCTCGAATGAGTTGGCGAGCAGCGAGTCTTTCAGACGGCCGGCGGTCTTCTCCTCGCCCTTGCCAAGCATGAGGTACGCACCGAGGTCGATCTCCTCCGCCCGCCGGGCGAGTGAATCGGAGGAGACGAGGAACGCTTTGAGCTTCGACATCTCCCCCTCGGAAAACTCCGGGTTGCGCCGGTACAGCAACTCGCTCACCACCAGGCCGAGGACGGCATCGCCGAGGAACTCCAGCACCTCGTTGTCGGCGATGTCCTCCTCGCTCTCGTTGGCGAACGAGCGGTGGATCGTGGCACGGTGCAGCAGCTCGCGGTCACGGAACCAGTAGCCGATTCGGCTCTCCAGCGACCCGAGACGCTGGTATTTCTCGCCGGCCTCGTCGCCGGCCTTCCCGGCCGCGTCAACTTCGTCGATCATGTGCTTGCTCCATTTCTGCCCGAATCGCGTCGGCCGCCGCCGCCGGGTCGGGCGCCTTCATGATCGGTCGTCCCACCACCAGGATGTCGGCGCCCGCGCCGACCGCGTCGGCGGCGGTCGCCACCCGGGCTTGATCGTCTGTCGATGCCCCGGCCGGCCGAATGCCGGGGGTCACGACGAGGAAATCATCCCCGTGCGCCGCCTTGATCGTCGCTACCTCGTGCGGCGACGAGACGACGCCGTCGCACCCCGCCTCGTAGGCCAGGTTGGCGAGCCGCGCGACGCTCTCGTCGGTGCCTCCGCGCAGGCCGACCTCGTCGATCTCGGCGCTGTCGAGGCTGGTCAATACGGTGACCCCCAGGAGTCGGGGCACGCCGCTATCGCGCGCCGCCGCGGCGGCCTCGAGCATGCGCCGCCCGCCGGCCGTGTGCAGCGTCATGAGCTCCACGCCGAGGCTCGCTGCGGAGCGCACCGCGCCGGCCACGGTGGCCGGGATGTCGTGCAGCTTGAGATCGAGGAACACCGCCCAGCCGGTGCTGACGAGCTCCTCGACGAGCCTCGGACCGGCGCTGATGAAGAGCTCGAGGCCAACTTTGGCGACGTCGGCGTGGCCGCGCAACGCGACCGCCGCCCGCACCGCGGCGGCGTGGTTGTCGACGTCGAGAGCGACCGCAAGGCGGGGTGCTTGCCTCACCCTATGACCTCCAAGCGCACCGGCACGACGCCGGCGTTGAGCATCCCGAGCGCCTGCGCGGCGGCGAACGACAGGTCGATGACGCGTCCCTCCACGAATGGTCCCCGGTCGGTGATCATTACCTTCACTGTACGGCCGTTGCGGAGGTTGGTCACCAACAGCCGGGTGCCGAACTCCAGCGTCCTGTGCGCCGCGGTGAGCTCGTACATGTTGTAACGGTTACCGTCAGCCGCCAGCCGTCCGTGGAAGGCGACGCCGTACCACGACGCGTTGCCCTCCAACGGTCCGGGGCTGCCGCCGGGAATACGGCGCACAGCGCACCCAGCGCCCGCGGTGAGCAAGACCACCCCGGCGAGCGCCGCGATGGCGCACCGGCGTTTCCCTCCTGCATTGCCGTCAGCCACGTTCCAAGCTCCCGACCAGCTCGTTGATCGACGCCATGCCCTGTCGCTCGCACCAGTCGCGCAGGTCGTCCACGAGTCGTGTCGACGCCGTAGGATCGTAGAAGTTCGCGGTGCCCACCTGGATGGCGCTCGCCCCTAGGATGAAGAACTGCAACGCCTGATCAAGCCCCTCGATGCCGCCGATGCCGAGGATCGGCAAGTCGGTGGCGCGCCGCGTCTCGTACACCATGTACAGGGCGATGGGCAGGATCGCCGGGCCCGACAGGCCGCCGAACACCGTCGACAGCGTCGGTCGGCGCGACGCCACGTCGACGGTCATGCCGCGCAGCGTGTTGATCACCGACAGCGCATCAGCGCCACCGGCTTCGGCGGCGCGAGCCAGCTCGCCGATATCCGTGACGCCGGGCGTCAGCTTCACCCACAGCGGCAAAGACGAAGCCTCACGCACGGCGCGGGTCACTTGTTCGGTCTGCTTCGGGTCGGTGCCGAAGTTGATCCCGCCTTCCTTGATGTTCGGACACGAGATGTTGAGCTCGAGGGCGGTGAGTCCCTCGGCGCCGTCGAGGCGCTCGGCGATGGCGATGTACTCGTCGACGGTGCGGCCCCAGATGTTGGCGATTACCGCGGTGTTGAAGCGCCGCAGAAAGGGCAGCTTTTCCTCGAGAAATCCCTCGGCGCCGACGTTCTGCAGACCGATCGAGTTGAGTATACCGGCCGGGGTTTCGACGATCCGAGGCGGCGCGTTGCCGCGTTCGACGTGCACCGAGAGGCCCTTCATGACGATGCCTCCGAGTTTGCTGAGATCGATGATCTCGGAGAACTCACCGCCGTTGCCGACCGTCCCGGAGGCCGTGATAACCGGGTTCGAGAGTTCGACGTCGCCGATGCGGACGCTGAGGTCGGGGGACGAGGCGCTCATTCCCACACCAACCGTCGGCTGTCGAAT
>JADFNY010000153.1 GCA_022563115.1 Acidobacteriota bacterium
TGACACCGCGCGAGATCGTCGCCGAGCTCGACAAGTACATCGTCGGCCAAGCGGCCGCCAAGCGTGCCGTCGCCATCGCCATGCGCAACCGGCATCGCCGCCTGCGCCTGCCCGAAGACCTGCGCGACGAGGTTGCGCCCAAGAACATCATCATGATCGGGCCGACCGGGGTCGGAAAGACGGAGATTTCGCGCCGCCTCTCGCGGTTGACCGGATCGCCGTTTCTGAAGGTCGAGGTGACGAAGTTCACCGAGGTCGGTTACGTCGGCCGCGACTGCGAATCGATGGTGCGCGATCTCGTCGAGCTCGCCATCACGCTGATCAAACAGGAAAAAACCGAGGAGGTCCGTCCGAAAGCACGGATCCACGCCGAGGAGCGATTGCTCGACCTGCTGTTGCCGCCACCCCCACAGACCCGGCCGGCACCGATCATCGGCGAGGAAACCGAAGCCGAGAGCCGTGCCGATCGGCACGCCACCCGCGAGAAACTGCGCGCCCAGCTGCGAGACGGCACGCTCGACGACCGTACGGTCGAAGTCGAGGTGACCGAGACCCAATCGCCGAGCTTCCAGATCTTCACCGGTCAGGGCACCGAGCAAATGGACATCAACCTCGGCAACATGATGCCGGGCCTGTTCGGCAGCCGCAGCGTACGGAGGCTCATGAACGTGCCCGATGCCCTCGAGCATCTCGAGCGCGAAGCCGCCCAAGGACTCCTCGACGAGCAGGAGATCACCCGCGAGGCCATCCGGCGGGTGGAAAGCTCGGGGATCATCTTTCTCGACGAGATCGACAAGATCGCCGGCCGCCATGGGGGCTCGGGACCCGACATCTCGCGCGAGGGGGTGCAGCGCGACATCCTGCCGATCGTCGAGGGCAGCGTCGTCAACACCCGCTACGGCATGGTCCGCACCCACCACATCCTGTTTCTCGCCGCCGGCGCCTTCCACATGTCCAAGCCGAGCGACCTGATTCCGGAGCTGCAGGGACGCTTCCCCATCCGCGTCGAGCTCGACCCCCTCGACCGCGACGATCTGCTCCGCATCCTGACGGAACCGGAGAACTCGCTCGTGCGGCAGTACACCGCGCTGCTGCGAACCGAAGGCGTCGAGGTCGAGTTCACCGGCGACGCCGTTGCCGCTGTTGCCGAATACGCCGCTCTGGTGAATGATCGCACCGAGAACATCGGTGCCCGCCGGCTCCACACGGTGATGGAACGCGTCGTCGAGGAGCTGTCGTTCACGGCTCCCGAGCGATCAGGAGAGCGTGTGACCATCGACGCGGAGTACGTGCGAGCGGAGCTCGACGATCTGGTAGCCGACGAGGACTTGTCGAAGTACATCTTGTGAGAGCTCGCCGCAGCATCCCCTCGAGGCTGGTTTCCAGCTCGCTCGTGGCGCTCGCTCCGATCCTGGCGGGCTGCGGGAGCCGCGGCGACCCGCTGCCGCCGGTCTACCCCAATCCGCCGCCAATCACCGGGCTGATCGTCGCCCAGCGGGGCTCGTTCGGTATCCTGCGGTTCCCGCCGCCGGAACTGTCCGCAAGCGTCGGCGCCGAGGACGTTGAACTCGAGAGCGTCGAGGTGCTCGTCTACGCGGAGCGCTACCCGGTGCTGAACGTCGACATGCTCATCGCCGGCCTCGAGCGCCGGCGTGACGTCATGGTCGAGGACGCCAGGGCGCAGGCGGCCGCGACACTCGCTCGTGCCGAGCTCGAAGCCAACACCGCCGCCGGGATCCCGCCACCAGCGTCGGACGATGCCAACGCCCCGGCGACGACCGTGCGCCGCCGCACCGCCGACGAAGACGCCATCCACCGGGTGCCCGAAGAAGTCTTGCTGCGATGGCGACAGCAAGGGCTGGCCGCCGACGCAATTCTCCAATCGGCGCGCCGGCTGGCTAATGCGGTCCAGGTGTTGTGGAACCTCCTCCCGCTTCCGGCCACGATCTTCGATCCATCGCAACCGCCGCCGACGCTGCCGAGCAGCGGCGAGATCGGCGTGGCAAGCGAGCCGATTCTGCGCGGCGCGGCCTACGAGCGGCCACTGCAAGCCAACGCCTTCCTCGGCCGCGCCGCAGTCTCGCGCGAAGTTCCCGTCGAGCAGTTCGATGAAATCCTCGTCGACGAGATGTTGCAGGTGGCGGTGCCGCTCGGTACACCAGCTCCCGGCGAGCTTCGCACTCGTTACTTCTTCGCGGTGCGCAGCAAATCGACCCGGCAGACCCCCGGCCAGGTAACGGCAGTGGTGTCGATGGCACCGGTGCCGGTGCCCGTGGCGTCGGCCTCGCTCGACGTAACGATCGGTGCCTCGGGCGTCGAGCTGACTTGGGAGGCACCAGCCGGCGACATGCTGTTGCGCCGCCTCGATCCGAGCACGCTGACCTACAACGTCTACCGCATGCTTCCCGACGAGATCGCCAGGTCGACGCCGCTGAACCCGACGCCTCTTGTGGCATCTACCTACACCGATGGGACCATGCAGTGGGGCGAGACCTATATCTACGAGGTTCGCGCCAGCATCCGGGGAAGCCCCCCGCCGCCGCGCGAAAGCGACGGCGTCAAGACTGATCCCATCAAGGTGGACGACGTATACCCGCCAGCCCCGCCGACGAACGTGGTTCCGACTCGCGCCGGTAGCCGCGTGACGCTACAGTGGACGCCCTCGACGTCGCTCGACATCGTTGGCTACCGTGTGTACCGACACCCCTATCCGGCGCCCGCGGTTCCGCTGCGGTTCGATCCGACGCTCGAGGAAGTCCTCCCCAGCGAGACGCCCGTGCCCCAGGGCCCGGTGGCGCGAGAGACAGAGGGACGCAACCAGATGGTCGAGGCCGGTTGGGAGCTGCTCACCAATGATCCGGTCCCGTTCAGTCGCAGCACCGATGGCAACGCAGATTCGGCGGTCCAGTATGTCTACGCCGTGGAGGCCGTCGACGCTGCCGGAAACCTGAGCGCCCTGGCGGTCGGATCCGAAGCCGGGGATCGCGACCGTTGAGCAAGCGCCGCTGGCCGCTGCCGTTTCTCAAGTACAGCGCTGCCGGCAACGACTTTATCATCCTCGACGCCCGCGGCGGTGACCCGATCGGCGACCCGAGCTCGTTGGCCAAGGCGTTGTGCCGCCGTGGTCGATCGGTGGGCGCCGACGGGTTGATCGTGATCGAGGCGTCCGACGCCGAAGCCCCGGCAGGCTCGCTGGCCCGCATGCGGCTGTGGAACCCCGATGGCTCGTCGGCGGAGATCTCCGGCAACGGGGCACGTTGTGTAGCCCGCTTCCTCGTCGATCACGGGGCCGACCCGGGGTCCGTGACCTTCGCCACCGACGTCGGCATGGTGTCCGCGCAGGTGACCGGCGATATCTGCCGACTGCAGCTTCCTGTGCTCGGGAGCGTTTTCCCCAACCGCCGTCTGCGCGTCGAGGGGCGCGATCTGGTGGGCACCTATGTCGAGGTCGGGGTGCCGTTCTTCGTCTGCTTTCACGACGACCCCGACGAGCTCGCGATTCGTTTTCTCGGACGCACCATCCGCAACCACGCGGAGCTCGCGCCGCGCGGCGCCAATGTCGACTTCGTCCACGTCGAGGACGAGCAGCGGCTCTTTTTCCGTGTCTACGAGCGCGGCGTCGAGGCCGAGACGCTGTCGTCGGGTACCGGCAGCGTGTCGGCAGCGCTGGCCGCCGCCGCCGCCGGGAAGGTCACCTCGCCGGTCGTATGCGTGACGCGTGGCGCCGAGCTCACGGTGCGCTTTCGGCGCGCCGGGGAGACACTCGCCAACGCCGATCCGGGGACGGACGTTCCGCCCGGGGAGCCGGCGGCGAGCGCTTCGGAGAGTCGGGTTGCGGAGCCGTCGGCAAACACGCCGCCCGGGGAGGCTGCAGAGGAGCAAGATGCTGCCGGATCTCCCGAGCTGCCGCCGTTGGTGGCGGAGGCGGGTCCCGACGATCGGATCGAGTTCGTCGATGTGGAAATCGAAGGCGACGCCATGCCGATCTACAGCGGTGAGGCCACGGTGCAGGCTTCACGCTCGCCGCGCCGCTAGCGTCGTAGCCACCCGCTTTGCTGGTAGCTACCCGGCCGGTCGCTCGTCGCGGTTGAGAGCGCTCCACAGCGGGACCGCCACCAGCAAACCGAGCCCGACCGCGACTACGTTCATGCCGACGTCGGCCCAATCGAAGTAGCGGCGCGGCCACACGATCTGCAACAGCTCGTCGGCGAAACCGAGGAGCGAGCCGACCAACAGGGCGCTGAGCGCCGGCACGAGCGTTGATCCTTTCCCGGGCTCGCCACGGTCACGCGCCAATCCGACGTACAACAGCATGGCCAGCAGACCGTAGCCCAGGTAGTGGAGCCGCTCTTGCGGCGCGCGGGCGCTGAACGTCCCGACTCCGTAGGCAACCAGGGCGCCAGCGATCCACGCGCGCTCGCTCGCGGCGCACCTCGCCCACACCTTCCACCCGGCCCAAACGACGCCCGAGGCGCCGGCCGCAACGATGATGTAGGCCACGACCTCGAGCGCCTGGACGCCCCACAGCTCCTTGAACTTGTCGATGCCAAGACCCATGACCGACTGGGTCAACAACAGAACGACGATATAGATGCTGACGGCGGTCCAATAGTGTCGCACCGTCACTTCGGACAGCGGCGTGCTCACCGACCGACGTCCGCCGGCAACACGGCTACCGCTCCCGGGCACATCAAGGCGAATTCCGGTTGATCTCGGATCTCCCGGCGCGGCGGCCGAAAGGCGATAACGCTGCCGGCGGCGAACACCGCATCGCGGTCCGCGTAGTCCCAGCGACTGCCGTTTCCTCCCGCCTCTGACCTCGTCTGCTCGAGCGGCTCGCCCCAGGCGAGCCGAACCTGCTCCTCGCTCATACCGTGGCGGATCTCGCCGGCGAGCACCAGCTGTTTGTCTTCGCTCGACCATTCGGTCGCCGCGACCTCCGCCCAGACCTGCTCGACTTCCTCTGCCGACCGTGCCGTCACTACCATCGGCGCTCGGGTGTGCAACACCGCGCCCTCGAAAGTGTTGGCCGTGATGCGATACAGCACCACCGATGATGCCGTCGGTTCGGCCGTCCAGGTCGCGAGGCGCAGCGATACCCGCTCGAAGATCACCGAGCCGCGCTGCTCTCTCGCCACCGATCGATCAGCGGCGAGCAGCCGCACCGTGATTGTCTCCGCGTCGACCGGAACGTCGAAGGGAAACTCGATCCGGCTCGCCGTGTTGGAGGAGGAGAACGAGTTGGTGAAATGTTCGACTGGGCGACCGTCCGCGAATCGTACCTCGATGTCGATGCCGAGCGTAGCTGCGGAGGTGGCGCCCGGCGGGTTGCGGGTGACGAGATCGAGAACCAGCGACCTGCCGCGCAGCAGTCGAGTCGATACCGAACCAAGTGTCTGTTCCAGGTATACGGCTTGCTGGCTGTGAATGTCCCGAAGCAAGACCCCACCGGGCGACGGGGGCGGGTCGACCCGCAGCGGCACGAGCATGGTGGGAGGAAGCGGCGCCAGCAGCTGCGCCATCGTCGGTGTGGCGCCTACGTCGCCCTGCTGAGCCCTGCCGCCCCGCGGCGGCTCGGCGGGCGGCGCTACCTGCACGCTGCCCGCCGCCATCCCCGCCGGGTCGAGAGAATCGATGAGGCTCCAGCAATGGAGCATCGGACCACCGGCGAAGATCGGTGCTTGCGCGTCGATCGCAAACGTCGGGTTGCCGAGCAGGCTGACCGCGTCGCCCAGCAGACGAGCGGGCCGAGCGAGGCGCCATTCGGCACCATCGAATTGGAAGAGAGCCGGCAACATCGCCGGCACGAAGAGCTCACCGGGCAAGGGATTCGTTGGCCACATCGCGATCGCCGTCCGGCCGCCGAGCAGATCGATCGCCTCGAGGAGATCGCCCTCTTCAGGGGCCCGGGCGCTGATTGCGAGCACCGCATCGAAGCTGGCGTTGTGACCGAGCTCGAGCACAGCAACCGGCTTCCACCACGCGGGCTCGGGGGGCAGCGGTGGCGCCCCGGCGACCCGACGCCGGGCGCTAGCGGCTGCAACGACAGGCTGACGGTTGGCGAGGACCGCGGCGCGGTAGCCGAGGTCGGCGAACCGTCGCCGATCGAGGTTCGTCAGGTAGACGTCGCGCCGTCGTTCGAAGCGCTGCGGATGGCGTACCGTGAACCACGTCCGCCCGAAATCGTCGGTCGCCTCGCCGACGTAGTCCAGGACCGTACCGGCGGGAAACCGGGCGACGATTTCCCCAACGCTCGACGGCCCACTGAAGAAGTCGCCGTCCTCGAGCAAGACCGCACGGCGCCCCCCGGCGGAGACAAAGAGCTCGCCGGGAGCCCCGACCTGGGCCCCGCCGGCAAGAACAATCGCCAGGGCGAAGAAGCGCTCACTCCACAGAGGCACCGGGCTTGACCTCGACCACCTCGACATCGACGCCCCGCGCCGCGCATTCCTGCCGCAACGCCTCGGGGGTGCCGGTCAGAGGGGGGAATGTCCCAAAGTGGATGGGAACGACCACATCGACACCCAACAGCTCGCAGGCCTTGGCCGCCTCGCGCGGCCCCATGGTGAACAGGTCACCGATGGGAAGAAGAGCGACGTCCGGCTCGTAGAGCTCGGCGATCAACGCCATGTCGGAAAACACCGCGGTGTCCCCGGCACAGTAGAGCCTCTTGCCGCTCTCGAGGTCGACGACGAAGCCGCAAGGCTCACCGCCGTAGACGGGTCCGGTTTCGTCCATCATCGACGACGAGTGGAAGGCGTGGACCATGGTCACCGGGAGGCCGCATACGTCCTGGGTGCCGCCCTTATTCATCTGGCGCACCGCTTTTTCCGGGATTCCCTGGCGCTTGAGCCACTCACCGATCTCCCAATTGGCCACCACCGCCTCGGGACGATGCTCCTCGTAGGCGTACACGGCGTCGGCGATGTGATCGAAATGGCCGTGGGTGATGAGGATCGCGTCGAGGCTTTCGATGGGCTGAAAGCCCTCGGGGCAACTGGGGTTGTTCATGCCACCGGCGGGACGGTCCGGGGTCCAGAACCACGGGTCCAACACGAGGTTGACGCCGCCGGCGGTGGCGATCAGAAACGTCGAGTGTCCGTAGTATGTCAGGCGTGCCCCCAAGTTCAGCGACATGATCGACTCCTCCGCTAGCGGGCCGTCGTCGCAACCAGACCCATCGCACTTTCACCAGGGCCTGCTGCTGCGGCGGCTGATCTCAATCGTCGAACGGCAGCGATACGACCCGAGCCGCGCCGAGATCCGCGCCGTCGGCTCGAACCTCGAGGGCGGCGCCGGCCTCTGATTCCTGCCGCCGAATGTAGCCCAGGGCAATCGGGCCGAGACGCGGCGACACGACCGCCGAGGTCACCCGGCCGACCTCTTTGTTCGACGATATCAACTTGGCGCCCGGGGTTAACGGCGATTCCGAGCGCAGCCCGCTCAACAACCGGTTGACCTGGCCGCGATAGTGGATCCGGGCGACGGTCTCCTGTCCCAGGTAGCAGCCCTTTTCGTAGTCGACGGCCTCATCGAGGCGGGCCTCCTGTGGGAACTCCTTGCCGCTGATCTCGCGCCCGAAGCCGACAACACCGGCTTCGACGCGCAAAATCTCCGCGACATTCCAGCCGACGTAGACCGCAGCGAAATCGCGCCCCGCTTCCTCGAGGGCTGCCCAGACCTCGTCGACGGCCTCTGTCGAGACGTGAACCTCGACGCCGGGCGTTCCCAAGTCCGGGGTCCGCGCCAAGCGAACCTCAGCGCCGGCGATTTCCCCGGTGGCGTGGACGCGCGGCGATTCGTCCGGCATATCGAGACCGGCTCGCGCCAGCAGATCCTCGCTTCCGGCACCGTGGACGGCAAGCACCGTCTCTAGAGTGCGACGGTCCTCGATCGACACGTCGGCGCCGAGGACATATTTCGCCAGGTCGGGCAACGCCGACTCGACGAAACCAACGTCGCACCCGGCGACGATCGCGTCTTCTTCGGCCCACAGGTCCAAGAGTTCTACATAGCGCTCGTTGTCGACCAGGCCCAATACCTGGCGCACCGACTCCTGACTGATTTCCCCGCCAGTGAGGGCGATCACCTGATCGAGTAGAGAGAGAGCGTCCCTCATCCCTCCGTCTGCCTTCCGCGCGATGGTTCTGAGAGCATCTTCCGGAGCGGGACAACCCTCCTGCTCGAGCACCATAGCCAGGCGGTCCATGATGTCGGAAACGCCGATGCGCCGGAAGTCGAATCGCTGGCATCGGGAGAGAACCGGCGCCGCGGTCTGCTGAATCTTCTGCGGCTCCGTAGTCGCGAACACGAAGACCACTCCTGGAGGCGGTTCCTCGAGGATCTTCAACAGCGCGTTCCAGGCCTCCCG
>JADFNY010000154.1 GCA_022563115.1 Acidobacteriota bacterium
ATGACCTCGACATCCTCGGCGGCAACACCGAGCTCCTCGTTGATCTCACGCAGCGCGGTGGCGGTCAGGTCGGGATCGTCCGGGTTGCGGCGACCTCCGGGGAAGGAGATCTGCCCGCCATGGGTCGGCATCTCGTCGGGCCGCAACGTGTAGCCGAGACAAATACGGTCGTCCCGTTGGATGACAGGGACAAGAACCGCGGCATCGGCGAAACCGGCGATTGTCAGGCGGCTGCGGGTCCGCGACTGAATGCGCTCTCGCCAGAGGTCACGAAACGGTCGACCTTGACGATCGTCCAGCGTCAGGGGCGCGAGTTCCCTAGCGCCGCCTGCTGGTCGGCCATCCAGGCGTCGAACTCGGCCTGGGTCATGATCTGGTAGAAGCCGCGCATGTTGTAGTGCGTAATACCGCACAGCTGCGCGCAAGCGATCTCCCAGCAGGTCTTGTTGGGGAAGCACTCGGGGAGGCGCGCCTCGGGGGGTGTCGTCATCACGGCGCGGAAATGCACCGGGATCATCATCCCCGGGATGGCGTCCTGCTTCACCCGCATCTGCGGCAGGGAAAAGCCGTGGATGACGTCCTTCGAGGTCAGGTACACGACGATGTCGCGGTCGACCGGCAGGAACAGGTTGTTGAGGCTGAACACGTCGTCCCGGGCCGCCGGATCGCTACGGTCGAGGCCGATGTTGTTGCCCCCCGGGTCGTCGACGAGATTGATGTCGGTACGACCGAACACGCCGTCGGGGCCCGGGTAATGCACGCTCCAGGTGAACTGCTGCGCCACGATCCGTACCTCGAAGATGTCACCGCTTGCGGGGAGGTCGGTCCAGGCGGCCCACGCCGGAATGGCAAAGCCGACCAACAGAACCGCCTCGATGACGACGATGCCGCCCTCGATGTACGACGAAAAGTGGCTGTGCGCCCCTTCGTAGCTTGCTTTCGGGTTCGCCTTGGCGCGGAAACGGAAGAGCACGTAGATGAGATAGATGCTCCAGCCGACGAACAGAATCGCCATCAGCCAGTGCGTCCATACCGACAGGGCGTCGAGCCGGGCGCCGTGTGCCGACGCGTCGATGGGCATCCACCGATTCAGCAGTGCTTGCATTTAGCGCCCGCCTCCCCTTCCTCCACGGATAACTTCGAACGAATCCTTGCGTTCCTGGACTGCCTTGCCGCGCCGGCGGAAGCTGACGAACAAGGCGACAAACCCGACCTGCACGGTGCCGATGACGCCGAGCAGCAACAGAATTCCGTTGTTCATCCCCTGCGCCATCGGCGAATCGCTCTCGCCGAAGCACACCGGGCAGGCCATAGCGGGCTCGACGGCGCCGAGCACGGCGACGGCGATCAATACGGCAACGGCGAAGCGGGCTCGATGGGTCATCGTCAAATCCCCAGCTCCTCGATCTTGCGGATGAACTTGAGCCCGTAGGCGAGCAGCACGAACGCCGAGGCGAAGAAAAAGACGCCGAGCGCCAGCGAGCCGACGCTGCCGTTGATCATGTACTGTCGCACGCCCCAACCACCGACGAACATCCCGAGCAAGATCGAGACAGCGATGAAGAAGATGTGGAACGCCTTGAGCGACAGCATCGGTCAGTGGGCCTCCGACTCCCCGTGCTCGACGCCCTCCATGACGAAATGCTCGCCTACCGCGTCGGCCAACGTGCTGATCGGCAACACGAACAGGGCGACGAAGAAAACCAGCGTCAGCACCAAAACAGAATAGATGAATTTCTCTTCCGAGAGCAGGTGCATGAAGAACGCTGCCACCAGGCCGCCTTTGATGGTGGCGATAAACAGGGCCACGGTGATCGCCTGGGTTCGGTTCAAATCGAGGTAGCTCACCGTCACGGTGATCACCGTCGCCACCGCCAGCGCCGCGAACACGAGGAGGTACGTGCGGGTTTCTTTCTTGATGTCTTCGGGGCTGGTGTGTCCGCCCATCAGGTTCTCCTCACAGCAGGTAAAGGCTCGGGAACAGGAAGATCCACACCAGGTCGACGAAGTGCCAGTACAAACCCAGGCACTCGATCCGGTTGACGTATTGCTCCGGCGCCGTTCTCCACATCTTCGCCCCCGGCCCCAGCAGGTAGCCGATCACCACCATACCGCCGACCACGTGCAACCCGTGCAGGCCGGTGAGGGCGAAATAGATGCCCATGTAGTTGTCCGACCACGGGAAGAGACCCTGCGAGAACTCCTGGTTGTACTCGATCGCCTTGACCACCATGAAGCCGCCGGCCAGCAGCAATGTGCCGGTAAAGTACATCCGGAACCGGGCGAAGTTCTTCAGCCGCAGCGACGCCCACGACATGACGACGGTCACCGATGAGCTGATCAGGATCATCGTGTTGAGCGTCGCCAGCGGGACGTTCATCGAATGCTGCACCCAGTCGGGGTTGCCGGTTCGCAGGATGATGTAGGTCGAGAACAACGCCCCGAACAGCATCACCTCGGACGCCAGGAACAACCAGATGCCCATCTTGGCGTTGTACAGGCCGGTGTCGGGCCGCACTTCTACGGTGTAAGGAATCTCCATCGTTCCTCAGCCCTCCTGCACGGCGACGTTTTGCGGCAGGTAGTCATCGTCGCGCCCCGGAACGCTGTACTCGTAGGGGCCGTTGTAGACCACCGGCACGGTCTCGAAGTTGCCGTGACCGAGCGGCGGCGATGTCGTCGCCACCCACTCGAGCGTCGTCGCCCGCCAGGGGTTCGAGTCGACGACCTTGCCCATCTTGATGCTCCAGAAGAAGTTGAAGATGAACGGCAGCTGGGCGAGGGCGAGAAGGAACGCCGAGTTCGACATGAAGGCGTTCCACTCGAGCACGCCCTGGGCGTGCGAGTAGGTCGCGCCACCGTCGTACAGACGGCGCGAAACGCCGGCGAGCCCCTGTAGGAACATCGGCATGAACACGCCGTTGATGAAGACGAGCGAAGCGAAGAAATGGATCTTGCCGAGCACCTCGTTCATCCGGCGGCCGGTCACCTTCGGATACCAGTAGTAGATCCCGGCGAACAACGCGAAGAGCGTCCCCGGCGCCACCACGTAGTGAAAATGGGCGATGACGTAGTAGGTGTCGTGCAGGTGGATGTCGGCGGGCGCCAGCCCGAGCGGCAGGCCGGTCAGGCCGCCGATGCCGAACATCGGCAGGAACGCGAGCGCAAACAGCATCGGCGTGTTGAAGCGGATCGAGGCGCCCCACAACGAGAGCAACAGCGCGGTCAGAATCACCACCGACGGAATCGAGATGATCATCGTCGTGGTCTGGAAGAAGGCGTTCATCACCGTGCCCATACCGGTCAAAAACATGTGGTGCGCCCAGACGATGAACGACATGAAGCCGAGGAAGACGGTCGAGTACACCAGCGGCTTGTAGCCCCACAACGGCTTGCGGGTGTTGTTGGCGATGACCTCGGCGATGATCCCCATGGCCGGCAGAACCAGGACATAGACCTCGGGGTGGGCCAGGAACCAGAAGAGATGCTGCCACAGCAGCGCGCTGCCGCCGCCGGCGACCTGGAGAATCTGGTTGCTGACGATCAGCCCCGAAGGCAGGAAGAAGCTGGTGCCGAGGACGCGGTCCATGAGCTGGAAGACGGCCGCCGCCTCCAGCGGCGGGAAGGCGAGCAGCAGCAGGAACGCGGTCACCAGCTGAGACCACACGAAAAATGGCAGCCGCATCCAAGTCATGCCCTTGGTGCGCAGCTGCACGATCGTGGTGATGAAGTTCACCGCGCCCAGCAGCGACGACGTGATCAAGAAGACCATGCCGATCAGCCAGTAGGTTTGCCCTTCGGTAGCGACCGCGACGGAAAGCGGCGGATACGACGTCCAGCCCGAGTTGGCGGCGCCCCCCGGGGCGACAAAGCTCGCCAGCATCACCACGCCGCCCAGGAAGTAGAACCAGTAGCTCATCATGTTGAGCTTCGGGAAGGCCATGTCGGGGGCACCGATCTGCAGCGGCACGATGTAGTTGCCGAAGGCGCCGACCGCCAGCGGCACGACGCCGAGGAACACCATGATGGTGCCGTGCATCGCGCCGAGCTGGTTGTAGAACTCGGGCAGAACGACGCCGCCGGGCGCGTTGGCCTGCCCCAGCAGGCCGCCGATGAACGGAACCGGCTGGCCGGGGTTGCCGAGCTGCCAGCGCATGATCAGCATCAGCGCGAAGCCGAAAGCCAAGAACAGAAGCGACGTGATCCCGTACTGGATGCCGATCATCTTGTGATCGGTCGAGAACACGTACTTCCAAATGAAGCTCTCTTCGTGCTCCCCGTGGTGCTCGTCGTGGGCGTGCTCGTGGGCCTCTTCCGAGACCTCGGGCGCCTCTTCGGGATGCTGTTCGTCGATGGGACTCATCCGACCTACCTTGCCTGCGGATAGTTTGGAGCGAAAATCAGCAAGACTCGTCGCGATCTTGCGGGGCGGGAAGGCACGATTACGGGGCGCTTACCCGCGGGGGAGTCTACTAACGAGCCGTGGGGGTGGCAACTCATCGTAAGATGCCCTCTTCGATGACCGACCTCTTGTTCCACACCGACGCCTATGGGCGCCAGTTCGACGCTGTCGTCGGAGTCGGGACGCGGCCATCGTCGCGCTTTCGAGACCTTTTGAAGATTCCTGAAACCCACCGCTCTACCTCCACGTCTATCAGTGCATGGGCGGCGCCGGACCGGTCAACGAACTGCCCGCTGCTGACGGTTCGACGCCGCCCGATAACTCGACGGCGGCATGGTTGCGCAAGCAGTAGCGGTGGGGTCCCCGTGAGGCCCGGGGTCGCTAGAATCCGACGGTGGCGCGATCGGGGATGAATGACGACCCGTCTATTGCTACCGTTCGGCGATGTCGACCCACGCCGACGTCTGGTACGTCTTCCCAAGCGCGATCCGCAATCCGGAGCTTCTCGACGGCTACCGGGCGATCCTCTCCGACGATGAGATCTCCCGCTACGAACGCTTCTGGTTCGACCGTGACCGGCACCTCCACCTGGTGGCCTGGGCGCTCGTCCGCACGATGCTCTCGAGCTACGCCGACGTCAGCCCCGAGGCCTGGGAGTTCCGCACCAATCGGCACGGTCGCCCGGAGATCTCCGGCCCCGCATCGACGACGGCGCTGCGCTTCAATCTGTCGCACACCCGGGGCCTGATCGCCTGCATCGTCGCCCCCGAGCTCGACGTCGGCGTCGATGTCGAGGACCGCCGCCGCGACACCTCGGGGCCGGCGATCGCCAGCCGTTTTTTCTCAGCCCGCGAGGTTGCGGCGCTCGAGCGCCTCCCCGGGGACGAACAATCGGCGACCTTCTTCGAGTACTGGACGCTCAAGGAGGCCTACATCAAGGCGATCGGCGTCGGCATCTCGCTCGGCCTCGGGCGCTTCTCCTTCGAGCTCGACGATCGCGGCCTTCGCGTCGATGATCCCGCGCGCAGACCGCCGACGATTTCTTTCGACGGCCTCGACGACGATCCGGCGACGTGGCAGTTCGCCCAGTTTGAACCGACGCCGCACCATGCCATGGCGGTGGCGATTCGCCGCGGTGATGCCGAAAACCTGGAGATCCGTCTACGAGAGGTTGTCCCGCGCCTGGACGATCGGTAGTGTCTGGCGCCACTAGTGCACGAATTGCCGGGGGGAAACCAACGGCGATGAAACCGATGCCGACATGAAGCTGCTGGCGATCAGCGACCTGCACCTGGACCACGAGCGCAACCGCGACGCCCTCGAGAACGTCCCGGAATCTCGGGATGATTGGCTCATCCTCGCGGGAGATCTCGGCGAGAGATTCGAGCACTTCGACTTCGCCCTGACGACCTTGAGCACCCGCTTTGCGAAGCTTCTGTGGGCGCCGGGCAATCACGACCTGTGGACGACCCCGGGCGACGAATCCGGCCTGCGCGGCGAAGCCCGCTACCATGGGTTGGTTGAGCTTTGCCGCCAGCACGGCGCCCTCACTCCCGAGGACGCCTACCCCGTATGGCCCGGCGACGGCCCACCCACTGTTCTCGCCCCCCTGATGGTGCTGTACGACTACAGCTTCCGGCCCGACGTCATCCCGGTCGAAGAGTCCGTCGCCTGGGCGATGGAATCCGGCGTGACCTGCGCCGACGAGCGCTTCCTTCACCCCGACCCCTACGACAGTCGCGGTGATTGGTGTGCAGCTCGCGTGCAACACACCGAGGCACGCCTTTCGGAGATCCCGGCGGGTCACCAAACGATCCTGATCAACCACTTCCCGCTGCGCCAGGAGCACGCCCGCTTGCCCTGGATCCCGAGATTCTCGGTGTGGTGCGGCACCCGCCTGACGACCGACTGGCACACGCGCTTTTCGGCCCGGGTGGTGGTCTCGGGCCACCTCCACATACGCACCACGAGGTTCGTCGACGGCGTGCGCTTCGAAGAAGTCTCGCTCGGCTACCCCCGGCAGTGGAAGCAAGACCGCGGCATGCTCCCGTACCTGCGCGAGATCCTCCCCGGCCACGACGCGCCGGTCGGCGACATCGTTTGGCGCTAGCGGGCCCCATCGACAAATACCGCAACCCGCCCCATCAGCGGCAGATTGCGCAAGCCGAAGCTGCCCGGGCGCCGGCGTCGGCCCCGAGGGTACCGACGTGGTCTAGTCGGCGTCGATCACGCCGACGTGCCGCAGCGCCTCTTCGGGGCAGCCGGTCCATTCGGGGACGACGGTGTTGCCCTGGTACTGCAGATCGTTGATGCCCATCTCGGTCGACCAGAAGCCCGACGCGGTCAGATCGCGGAAGCGGTTGAAGAAGGCGACACCGTGGCTCATCTCCTCGGCCGCCTGCTCGGGCCAGGCGATGGCGTCGAGGATCTCGGTGCGTTGCTCGTCGGCGGCGTCGAGGAAGGTGCGGTCGAAGCGCCGGTGCGACTCGATGTCGAGCCACCCGAGGCCACCGCGCATCCACTCTTGCATGTCCGGGCGGTCGATCATCATGAAGTCCATGAACTCGGGGACGCCGGCTTCGGTGGCGCTTCCGGAACGAACGTCGGCGGGAATGATCAGGTCGACGAGCAGGCGCACGGTATCGTATTCGTGGGCGCTGAAAAACTCGGGCTGGAGCGCGGTCCCGGCTGCCGCCTGGGAAAGCGCTGTGGTCGCCTTGGCGCGCGCCGTAGCGGCCTCGGCCGGGGTCCACAGAACCGCCGATGCGGTGGCAACGAGCTTGATCGCCTCACGTCGGTTCATCGTCATCGGATCGCCTCTGTCTGGCACGCGGCAGGCGGGCGGTACACGGCTGTCGGCGGGTGCGACGGACGGACGGCCATCAGATCGCTCCCTGGTTGCGCTGCTGCACGATGTACTCGCTGGTCCGCATCGACAGCGCCAGGATGGTCCAGGTGGGGTTCTTGTCGCCGTTGGTGACGAACGGCCCGCCGTCGGCGACGAACAAGTTCCGCACGTCGTGTGCCCGGCAGTTGGCATCGAGGACCGACGAGCGCGGATCGTGCCCCATGCGGGTGACGCCGAGCTCGTGGATGATCCGGCCGCCGTTGAGGATGCCGTAACCATCTTCCTTCGATGGCATATTCCCGATCGGGGTGCCGCCGATCTCTTCGATGAGCTCGCGGAAGGTCTCCTGCATGTGTTTGACCTGCAGGATCTCCTCATCCCCCCACTTGAAGTGAAACCGCAGCACCGGAATGCCCCAGCGGTCGACGACGCTCGGATCGATCTCACAGTAGGAATCCTTGTTCGGAATCATCTCGCCTCGACCCGAGAACCCGATCGTCGCCCCGTAGTAGCGGCGATAGTCGTCCTTGAGCTGCCGGCCATAGCCGCCGCCCGACGGGAAGCGGTGGATTCCGCCCCCGAACCCGTACGCCGGCATGCCGCGACCGCCCCATATCTCGATGTGGTAGCCACGCGGGAAGTCGAGGCCACGGTGGCTCAACCACCAGGGCATGAACAGGTGGGCGCCGCCGGTGCCGTCTTCGTTGTGGGGCACGTTGTCCATGAGCTGGGGGACGAACCCCATGACGTCGGATCCGGTGTTGTCGGTCAGGTAGCGGCCGACGACTCCACTCGAATTCGCCAGACCGTCGGGAAACAGGCTCGATGTCGAGTTCAGCAAGAGACGCGCCGTCTCGCAGGCGCTGGCGGCGAGCACGACGATGCGGGCCCGCACCTGGTGCTCGCGGCCGTCGTCCTTGCTCACGTACGAGACGCCGCTGGCCAACCCCTCGCCGTCGATCGTCACCTCCCGCGCCATGGCGTTGGCGATGATCTCGAGGCGCCCGGTCTCGAGCGCCGGCGGCAACAACACGGTAGGCGACGAGAAGTTCGACCGCGTGCCGCATCCCCGGTTGCACTGGCCGCAGTAGTGACACGCCGAGCGGCCGTTCAGCGGGC
>JADFNY010000155.1 GCA_022563115.1 Acidobacteriota bacterium
GTAAACAATCCCCTTCCTCTGTTCTGTGTAGAAACCAAGGCCTTCTAGCAGACGAACATTGCCGCCGACTCGCACCAAGAAATGATGTCCTTGTTCGAGGATCAGCTTCCAGAACTCGTAACCGACGAAGCCCGCATCGCCCACAAAAAGCGTGTTTTTCAGGAAGTGACCGCTGAGAATCATCTCCTTCACGTGTTGTCGTTCGCTGGAATCGGAAGGTCCCAGTTTCCAGCACCACGGGACTCCCAAACCGATGTGCCACATCAGCGTGATCCAGATTTGAGGTGCTTGCGGTTGAGGTTTTGCCTTCTGGTTCTTGCGACGCCGCATCCCTTTCGTCTTCTTCTTGCGATACTTGGCCGTCTTGCCCTTGCCGTAGTTCTTGGCACAGAACGCTTGTTCGTTCGACACGGTTCGAGACGTCGTCGCCCGCGAGCCGTCGGTACGGGACTGGGTCGCTGACACCGTCGGCGCGGTTGTCATGGCGGTGCTGATCCTGGCTTTCTGGCGGCGGATGGCTGCCCCGGAGCCACGGGTGTAAAATCTCTCCCGCAGCCTGCGGGGGCATCGATCCCGGCGGTTCACCGCCCGGCACCTTTCTTATTTCGCTGGCCGTGGGCCATGCGCCGGGGAACGCCGCAACCCAAGGAGGAGCGGTTGGCACGCATCGCGGTGATCCCAGGGGATGGAATCGGCAACGAGGTCACAGAAGTAGCCATGCACGTGACGGAGGTTGCCGCGGCGGCGTTCGACATCGACCTTGAGCTCGAGTGGTTCGACTATGGCGCCGACACCTACCTGAAGACGGGCGTCGGACTTCCCGACGGCGCCCTCGAAAGCCTGCGCGACGACTTCGACGCGATCTACCTCGGTGCGTTGGGCGATCCGCGCATTCCCGATATGGCGCACGGCAAGGAAATCTTGCTCGGTCTGCGCTTCGGGCTCGACCTGTTCGTCAATCACCGCCCGGTGAAGCTTCTCGACGAGAGCCTCTGCCCGCTCAAGAACCGCACGGTCGAAGACCTCGACTTCGTCGTCTTTCGTGAGAACACCGAGGGCGCATACGTCGGCGTCGGCGGGATCTTCAAGCAGGGGACGGCCGACGAGGTAGCGCTGCAGGAGGACATCAACACGCGCAAGGGCGTCGAACGGATCATCCGCTACGCCTTCGAGTACGCCCGCAGCCATGGGCGCAAGAGCGTCGTGATGAGCGACAAGAGCAACGTGCTGCGCTACGGACACGACCTGTGGCAGCGCGTGTTCGAGGAAGTACGACAAGAGTACGAAGACATCGAGTCGTGGCACCTGCTGGTCGACGCGCTCACCATGCAGATCATCAAGAACCCGGCGCAGTTCGACGTCATCGTCACGTGCAACATGTTCGGCGACATCGTCACCGACCTCTGCGCTCAACTGCAAGGTGGTCTGGGCGTCGCCTCTTCCGCCAATGTGAACCCGCACACCGGTGCGGCGCTGTTCGAGCCGGTCCACGGTTCGGCGCCGAAGTACGCCGGCCAAGGCGTGGCGAACCCGATGGCGGCCATCCTGGCGGCGCAGCTGATGTTCGAGTTTCTCGAGCACGATGACGCCGGCGCGGCGATCGAGGATGCCGTTCGAAGGTCGATCGTTGACGGACAGGTGACCCGCGACCTCGGTGGCAGCCTGAAGACCGACGAGGTCGGCATTGCCGTCGCCGAGCGGTTGGCAGGGTGCTGAGGAACTCCCGCGGGTGCCGCGCATGGGTCTTGCGGGGCAGCGACAAGGAGCGAGGAGGAGCCGAATGAGTCAAGAAGCTTGGATCCTGGAGGGCGCCCGCACGCCGATGTGCCGCTACGTCGGCCACTTCGCCGGTGTTTCGGCGATCGAGCTCGGGGCGGTCGCGTCGAAGGGCGCTTTGGAGCGCTCCGGCGTCGATCCTACGCATATCGACCACGTCATCGTCGGCAACGCCCAGCAGACGTCGCCCGACGCCATCTACGGGGCGCGCCACGTCGGGCTCAAGGCCGGCGTCAGCGAGGAGACCCCGGCGTTGACCGTGAACCGGCTGTGTGGCTCCGGCATCCAGTCGATCCTCGCGGCGACGCAGCTGTTGCAGCTCGGAGAAGCCGACGTCGTTCTCGCCGGCGGTATGGAGAACATGAGCCAGGCACCCCATGTCATCTACGGGGCGCGCAAGGGTTTTCCGCTCGGCGGCGGCAAGATGCAGGACTCGTTGATGCTGGCTCTGCTCGATCCGTATTGCGGCTGCACGATGTCGCAGACCAGCGACAACCTGTCGAATCAGTTCGAGATCAGCCGCGAGGAGCAGGATGAATACGCTTTCGGCAGCCAGCAGCGCGCCGCGTCAGCCCAGGAGCGTGGTGTGTTCGCCGAGGAAATCGTCCCGGTCGAGGTCAAGGCCCGCAAGGGCACGCACCTCGTCGACGTCGACGATCACCTACGACCCGAGACCACGCTCGAGGATCTGGCCAAGCTTCGGCCGGCGTTCGGTCCCGAGTCCTACGTCACCGCGGGCAATGCCAGCGGCATCGTCGACGGCGCCGCCGCTGTCGTCGTCGCCAGCACGGATTGGGTCGACGAGCACGGCAAGAAGCCGCTCGGCAAAGTTGTTTCGTGGGGCGTCGTCGGGGTCGAGCCGTCCTACATGGGAATCGGTCCCGTGCCCGCCACCAAGCTGGCGCTCGAGAACGCCGGTTGGGCGCTCGAGGATGTCGATCTCATCGAGGTCAATGAGGCGTTCGCCGGGCAGTATCTCGCCGTCGAGCGCGAGCTCGGCCTCGACCGCGAGCGCACCAACGTCAACGGTGGCGCCATCGCGCTCGGACATCCCCTGGGGGCGACCGGTACGCGCCTGGTCTACACGTTGCTCAAGGAGCTCAACCGCCGCGGCGGCGGCCGTGGCCTGGCGACCGCGTGCATCGGCGGCGGTCAGGGCATCGCGATGTGCGTGGAGGCCGGCGGCGATGGCGCCTGAGGGCCAGCAAGGCGCCGATCGCCATGCGATACGTTCTGGAAGCGGTCAATCAGGGGCTGAACGCGACGCTGAAGGAGGGACAGGCCATCGAGGCCGACCTCTTCAGGCTATGCTTCGCCACCGAGGATCAGACCGAAGGGATGAGCGGGTTTCTCGAGAAAAAACCGACTGGACAGGTCGCTGAGGTGTGCCGATGAGCGCTGAGGAAAACTCCGCCGCCCTACCGGCGGAATCCGAGCTCATTTACGACTGGAACACGCAGCAGCCGAGACCACGGCCGGCGCGGGTCGAGTTCGACGACGAGACGCTTCGCGACGGGATCCAATCGCCCTCGGCGCGCGATCCCGGCATCGAAGAGAAGCTGCGCATCCTTCATTTGATGGCCGAGCTCGGCATCAATGCCGCGGATCTCGGCCTCCCGGGCGCCTCCACCCGGCAGCGCGCCGACGTCAAACGGATGGCCGAGGAAATCCGCGACCAGAACCTCGGCATCTTCCCCAACTGCGCCGCCCGTACCGTCATCACCGACATTGAGCCGATACTTGACGTCGTCGATGAGGTCGGCATCCCCATCGAGGTCTCGTGTTTCATCGGCTCGAGTCCGATCCGCCAGTACGCCGAGGGCTGGGACCTCGACACCATGCTCGGCCGCAGCGAAAAGGCGGTAGCGTTCGCCGTCGACCGCGGCATGCCGGTGATGTTCGTCACCGAGGACACGACGCGGGCGACTCCGGAGACCATCCGCCGCTTGTACACCGCCGCGATCGAGGCCGGGGCTCGCCGCATCTGCGTGTGCGACACCGTAGGTCATGCAACACCGCCCGGCGTCCGCGCCCTCATCGGCTTCGTCGCAGAGGTCGTCGCCGAGACCGGCGAAGAGGTCGCCATCGATTGGCACGGCCACGAGGATCGCAGCCTCGGCGTGTGGAACACGCTCACCGCGCTCGAAGCCGGCGCCAGCCGGGTGCACGGGACGGCGCTGGGGATCGGCGAGCGCTCCGGCAACTCGGCGATGGACCAACTGCTGGTCAACTGCCGGCTGCTCGGCTGGATCGACAACGATCTTTCCAAGCTGAGCGAGTATTGCGAGGTGGCGGCGGAAGCCATCGGTGTGCCGATTCCGTCGAACTACCCGGTGATCGGCGGCGACGCCTTTCGCACCGGCACCGGGGTGCACGCCGCCGCGGTCATCAAGGCACGCCTCAAGGGCGACGACTGGCTCGCCGATCGGATCTATTCCGGCGTTCCAGCCGCCATGGTCGGGCGCCGGCAGCAGATCGAGGTCGGACCGATGAGCGGCGCTTCCAACGTCGAGTATCGCCTGCGCGACCGAGGCATCGAGCCCGATCCGGACCTGGTGGCGGCGGTGCTGGCGGCCGCGAAGGCGGCCGATCATATCCTCGACGACGAGGAAATCGACGCCGTTCTAGCCGCGCGCTGAGACCGCCCTGGCCCACCGATACGTGTGTTGCGCGAGCCGCTCATGAGACGGCCCAGCGAGGCTGAGAGGCCGGCTACCTGAAGAAGATCGGCGGGATTCTCACCGGTACCAGCATGAACGAGGTGACGAAGATCGCCACCGTCAGCACCGTCAGGATGGTCCTGGCCGCGCCCAGCGACTGGTCGGCGTTGACGAGGGGCGGATGGCCGAAGCCGCCCATCATGAACAGCACCGACACGAGCACGGCGAAGGGAATCCACACTGGAGAGAACAGGAAGCCGGCGAAGAGCATCAGCGCCAGCACCGTGAACGACAGCGCCCGGTGCCACCGCGGCAGCAGCGAGTACAGCAGGTGGCCGCCGTCGAGCTGTCCGACCGGCAGCAAGTTCATCGCCGTGATCAGCAGGGCAAACCAGCCGACGAACGCCAGCGGGTGCATGATGAGGTCTTGCGAGGGGCCGATCTCCGGGCCGAACAAGCGCGACATCGGCTCCCAGAGTAGCGGTTCGCCGAGGGTGAGGTAGGCGCCACTGGTTTCGATCTCGACGGTGCTCACGACGCGCGATTGCGAGAGCCCGTAGGCGAGGATCGGCAGCGCCGTGACCCAGCCGGCGATTGGTCCGGCGACGGCGATGTCGAACAGGGCCCGGCGGCTGGTAATCGCCCCTCGTATGCGGATGATGGCGCCGATCGTGCCGGGCAGCAGCGTCGGAAAGACGTTCGGCGGCGGCATCGGCAGGAAGTAGGGGAGGGTGGCCGCGATGCCGTAGTGTCGGCAGGCCAGGTAGTGACCCATCTCGTGCGCCAACAGAACCGCGATCACCGCGACACCGAACGGCAGGCCTCCCAGGAAAGCGGCGGGAGCCGCGAAAGGATTCGAGGTCCACAGCCCACGCAGCTCCTCGGCGTAAAACAGCTGGTACTGAAGGAACCCCCAATAGATGCTGCTCGCGAACGTCAGCACGAACAGCACGATGTTGGTGCGGATGCGCGGCTCGGCAAGCTTCGGCGGCGGCTTCGGCGGCTCAAAGGTGAACGGGATCGGGGGCGGCTCGCCGGGCGGCAAACGCTCACCGCTCGGCGTGGGTTCCGGGGCCGGAAGCTGATCCAGGGGCGCCGCGGGCTCCGGGCTCGTTTCCTCCGGAAGGCGGGCGGGACGGTAGCTGTCCTTCTCTTCAGACACGTAGCGGGCGGTGGTGAAAGTGTGAAGCGTCTGGTTGCGACGACGAGAGGCTAAGGTCGACGTTCGAAAGAAAACCAGGCGCGCGAGCGGGTACCCGGAATAGTAACAGGGGGGGAAGAGTTCCGGCTCGTGCCGGGGGGCTCGCTGCTACGTGGCCCTCCGGCCGGCAAGGTCATGGTTGCCAGGTGGGTCGTGACTAGCTGAGATCGCTGAGAGCTTTGCCGGGGCGAAATCGGGTCGTCTTTCCCGGCGGAATGGCGACTTCCTCGCCGGTGCGCGGGTTGCGTCCGATACCACGCTTGCGCGGTTTGACCTCGAACACACCGAAGCCCCGCAGTTCGATCCGTTCGCCGCGGGCGAGGGCTCCCTTGAGAGTGTCGATGATCGCGTCGACGGCGACCTCGGCGCTCACTTTGGTGATGCCGGCTTCCCGGGCGATGATTTCGACGAGATGAGCCTTGACCATGAGGGAATCCCCGGTTGCGGTATCAGAACGGGCGGATTATAGAGATCAGGAGCTCGATGTGTCAACCATAACTTCCGTGTTATCATGATGTTACGGTGATTAATCGATCGCCATTCACCGTTTCTCAACGCCCCTTCGAGCATCTTCCTGAACCATCGTGAATCAGTCCTCAGGCGCAGTATCGCTGCCGCAAGTCGCCATCGTAGGCCGTCCCAACGTCGGTAAATCGACGTTGTTCAACCGAATTGTCGGCCGTCGTGAAGCCATCGTCGGCAGCCAGCACGGCATGACACGCGATCGGAACACGGCCGAGACCGACTGGAACGGCGTGTCGTTCGGACTGATCGATACCGGAGGCATCGACCAGGGCTCCAAGGAAGACCTTCTTCGTCGGGTCGAGGAACAGGTGATGTTCGCCATTGACATCGCCGATATCGTGCTGCTGGTGGTCGACGGACGCCAGGGGCCGCTCCCGGTCGAGCACGAGATCGCCTCACAGCTACGCCGTCGCGGTATCACTCTGATCCTGGCGATCAACAAGTGCGACCAGCCCGAGACCGCCGACGAGATGGAGCTCGCCTTTCACGAGGTCGGCATCGAGCTGATGTACGTGATCGCGGCCGAGCATGGCTTTGGCGTCGCCGATTTGCTCGACACGGTCACCGATCTGCTGCCGGAGGCTCCGATCGTAGAGAGCGAAGAGGATCCGCCGATCCGCGTCGCGTTCGTCGGTCGGCCGAACGTCGGCAAGTCCTCTCTGGTCAACACGCTGCTGGGCTCGGAGCGGGTGATCGTCAACGACCAGCCGGGAACGACGCGCGACCCGATCGACACGTTGCTGGAGAGCAACGGCCGGCGGTACGTTCTCGTCGATACCGCCGGAATCCGCAAGCGAGCGCGTATCGATACCCACGCCGAGATTGCCAGTGTGGCGATGGCGCGGCGCCGCATGACACAGGCCGACATCGCTCTCCTGGTGATCGACGCCGACGAGGGGGTCACCCACCAGGACCTGCACGTCGCGGCCGACGCCAACCGCATGGGGTGCGGGTTGATCGTCGTGGTCAACAAGTGGGACCTCGTCGACGAAGAGGAGGAGAGCCTGCGCCCACAGGTCGAGGAGAACGTCCGCGAACGCCTGGGCCGCATGCGCTACGCGCGGGTCGCGGTGACTTCTGCCACCGAGGGGACCGGCATCGAAGCGCTGCTGCCGCTCGTCGACGAGGTCGCCGAAGCGCGTCGCCGTCGGGTGCCGACCGCCGACCTCAACGTAGCATTCGCGGCCATGGTCGGCCGTCATGCCCCGGCCGGTGGGACGAGCGCCGCGCACCCGAAGTACCTGACCCAGGTTGGCGTCAACCCGCCGCGTTTCGTCGCCTTCGCGGGAGGCCGGGGAGCGGCACGCGGCGACTACACCCGCTATCTTGAGAACCGGCTGCGCGCATCGTTCGACTTCGCCGGCAGCCCGGTGGTAATCAAGCTGCGCCGATCACGGCGTAAGAAACGACGCGCCCGGCGTCGTTAGCAGGCCGTAGTGAAACCCGAACAGGGTGCTGAAGAACTCCCGGGGTGCCGTTACGGGAACCGTGGGGCAGATGCGAGGCGGCGAGACAATTCCGACCTGTCCGTCGAATGCATCGTAAACTACAATGAATACTCGCAATTTCGTTCGCGACACCACCCTGCTAGCCTCGTTGTTCGTGCGCCATGAGCTTGACCAAACGAGATATCGCCCGCGCCATACACCATTCCGACGCGCAGATTTCCATTGCGGAGGCGGTCAGCCTCGTTGATGGCATTTTCGCCGCCATCAAGGACCGTCTGGCCCGCGGTGAGAAGGTGATGATTACCAATTTCGGGACCTTTCAGGTGGTTAACCGGGCACCGCGGGAGGGCATCAATCCGGCCACCGGTGGAGGCCTGGTGATCGAAGGGCATCGGGCCGTGTCGTTTCGGCCGTCGGCGTCGATGCAGGGGTTGCTGAACCAGACCGCCGGCGCCGAGGACGCCGAGGACGCCGATCTTGACCCTGCCTGGGACCGGTGACAAGCTGTTACCGGGCGCCGGAAACCCCTTGCTGAACAGCATTTTGATGCCCTCGGAATGGACCTCGGTCGGGACGTGGCGCAGCTCGGTAGCGCACTAGTCTGGGGGACTAGGGGTCGCTGGTTCGAATCCAGTCGTCCCGACCACTTCTTCTTTCTTGTAAACCGTTGCTAGCAAAAGCATTCGAGGGGCTCGGTTGAACAACGCCGAGCCCCTCATCGTTGTTAGGGGGCGGTGTCATGCCACGAATTTGCCAC
>JADFNY010000156.1 GCA_022563115.1 Acidobacteriota bacterium
TCGGTCAGCCCTCGACCACCCTGTCGGGAGGCGAAGCGCAGCGCGTCAAGCTCGCCGCCCATCTCATCGAGAGAGCCGGCCGCAAGACGCTGTACCTGTTCGACGAGCCCACCACCGGACTGCACTTCGACGACATCTCCAAGCTGTTGTTCACCCTCAACCGCCTGATCGACGCCGGCGCTTCAGTGGTGGTGATCGAGCACAACCTTGACTTCCTGAAGACCGCCGATTGGATCATCGATCTGGGACCAGAAGGCGGCGACGACGGTGGCTGGATGGTGGCGGAGGGTACGCCCGAAGAGATCGCCGCGTCACCGCTCTCGCACACCGGCGCTTACCTGCGAAAGGTGTTAGCCGAGTGCTGATGTCGGCGACGTCACCTCCGGGAGTGTCTCTCCACGCCGCTGGAAGCATGAGAGCTGGCGGGGGGCTCGGATGAGCCGAACGGTCGACTTGCGTTCGGACACCGTCACGATGCCGACCGAGCGGATGCGACGCGCGATGGTGGAAGCCGACCTCGGCGACGACGTGTACCGCGAGGATCCGACGGTTCGCCGGCTCGAGGAGGAGTGTGCCGAGCTCCTGGGGCACGAAGCGGCTCTATTCGTGCCCACCGGAACGATGGGAAACCAGATCTCCATCCACCTGCTTACCCGCCCCGGTGATGAGGTTCTCATCGAGGGCAGCGGCCACTCCTACGATTGGGAGCTTTCCGGCATGGCGGTGGTCTCGGGCGTACAGCCGCGCGTGCTGGTCGGCGACCACGGTGTCTTCAACCCCGCCGACGTCGAGGAGGCATTGGCGGAACGTTCGTCGATTCAATCGCGGGTCTCGCTGGTGATCATCGAGAACACCCATAGCATGGCCGGCGGACGGGTGTGGCCGCGCGACACGATGGCCGAAATCCAACGGCTCGCTCGCGCACGCGGCGCCGCGCTGCACCTCGACGGGGCGCGATTGTTCAACGCCGCGGTCGCTGGCGGCACGACCGTGGCCGATCTGGCGGCCGGCTTCGACACCGTGATGGTTTCCTTCTCCAAGGGGCTGTGCGCTCCGTTGGGCTCGGTGCTTGCCGGTTCCACCAGCCTCATCGAGGAGGCGCGGCGGACCCGCAAGCTTCTCGGCGGCGGCATGCGCCAGGTCGGCGTAGTGGCGGCGGCTGGCAGGGTAGCGATCGCCCAGATGGTCGAGCGTCTGGGCGAGGATCACGACAACGCCCGCCGGTTGGCCAGGGGGCTCACCGAGTTGGATGGTATCGAGCTTGCCCACGGCCATTGCGACACCAACATCGTGGCGATCGACGTAGCGGGTTGCGCCGCCACCGCGGAGGAAATTCGCGACCGATTGGGGGAGCAGGGGGTCGCCTGTTTGAAGACCGGGCCCAGCGTTCTGCGCCTGGTGACCCACCGGGACGTCGACGCCGCCGATATCGATTTCGCCATCCGTGCGGCGCGCAAAGTCCTCGCAGGGTGCTGAAGACTCTCGAGGTGCCGTTACGGGCGCCGGTCCCGGCCGCCGATCGCCCGGATCAGAACGCGCCCTGAACAACCTCGTTACGGTTAGAACTAACAGCTAGCGCTGGGGCGGGAACTCGCGGATCTGTTCGAGGAAGCCGCGCCAGTTGCGCTGCGTCTCGGCCAGGCTGTCGCCGCCGAACTTCTCCATGCAGGCGTCGGCGAGCACCAGAGCCAGCATGGCTTCGCCGACGACGGCGGCGGCGGGCACGGCGCACGTGTCGGTGCGCTGAACCACGGCTTCGACGGCCTCGCCGGTGTCGATGTCGACCGAGGCGAGCGGCCGCCGCAGGGTCGAGAGCGGCTTCATGTACACGCGGACGCGAAGCTCGCCGCCGTAGGTCACCCCGCCCTCGGTGCCACCGGCGCGGTTGGTAGGGCGCTCGTAGGTGCGGTTCACGGCGTCGAACGTGATGGCGTCGTGTACCGCCGAGCCCGGTTGGCCGGCCGCCCAGATAGCGTCGCCGATCTCGACCGCCTTCTGGGCGGGAATCGAGATCATCGCGTGGGCGATGCGGGCGTCGAGCTTGCGGTCCCACTGCACGTGGCTGCCGAGACCGACGGGTATATTGCGGGCCGCGACCTCGAACACACCGCCGAGCGTGTCGAGGTCGTCGGAGGCTGCGTCGATCGCCTTGATCATGCGCCCCCCGGCGGCGTCGTCGACGCAACGTACCGGCGAGTCGTCGGCGGTATCGCGGATGGTGTCGAAGTCGACCGCCGTCGCCTCGAGCACGGCGCTGCCGATGCGGACCACATGGCTGGCGATCTCGACGTCAAGGGCGGCGAGGAACTGTTTGCAGAACCCGCCGGCGGCGACACGGCTTGCGGTCTCCCGGGCGCTGGCGCGCTCGAGAATGTCGCGCAGGTCGGAGCGGTCGTACTTGAGGCCGCCGGCAAGATCGGCGTGGCCCGGGCGGGGCCTGCTGACCCGGCGCGGGTCGACGCGGCCCGCCGGCGCGTTGCCGCTTTCGGCCACGGCGCCGCCCTCGGTGTCGGTTGCCGACGGCGCCTCGGTGCCCATGATGTGCTCCCAGTTGGGCCAATCCTTGTTTTCGATCAAGTAGGCGATCGGGCTGCCGAGCGTCTGGCCGTGGCGCACTCCGCCGACGACGCGGGCGCGATCGTTCTCGATCTTCATGCGCTTGCCGCGCCCGTAGCCGCCCATGCGGCGCTTCAAATCGGCATCGATCGCATCCATGTCGACGGGCACGCCGGCCGGCAATCCCTCGAGGATGCTGACCAGCATGGGGCCGTGGGACTCACCGGCGGTCATCAGGCGCAGGGTGCGGAGAGACATCGATATGGAGGGGCTCGGAGGAAGACAGGGGCGAAGAGCGCAGTATAGCAGGGCACTGAAAAGCGCTGAGGGGCTCGCTACCGGCCACGTCCAGGCAGATTCGAGGCCGCTTGAAGACGTGACGGCGAAAGCGCGGAGCTATAATCCGAAGACCATGAAGGTTCTCAACAGCGAGCAAATGCGGCGCTGCGACCGCGCCGCCATCGACGACTACGGCATCACCGAGCTCGTTCTCATGGAGAACGCCGGCGTCCAGGTCGTCGAGTCGATGGACGAGTACTTCGGCGATTCGGGCCCCGACGTGATCGCCGTGATGTGCGGCAAGGGCAACAACGGCGGCGATGGTTTTGTCGTGGCGCGACACCTCTACAGCACGAGACGCGCGGTGCGCGCCTACTTGTTCGCTGCTGCTGCCGACCTGCGGGGGTCGGTCGCCGAGAACCATCGCATCGCCGAGGCGATCGGTATCGACATCATCGAGGTGCCCGACGCCGAATCGTGGGAGCAACGCGCCGCCGAGATCGTCGGCTTCGATTGCATCGTCGACGCCTTGTTCGGCACCGGAATCAGCGGTCCGTTGCGCGGTTACTTCGCCGCCGTCGTCGAGACGATCAACGACTCCGGGGCCAGCGTCGTCGCGGTAGATTTGCCGAGCGGCCTGTCGGCCGACAGCGGCGAGGTTGCCGGCCCGGCGGTCGACGCCGATCTGACCGTCACCTTCGCGGCGCCCAAGTTGTGCCATACTTTTCCGCCCGGCTGTGAGCTCATCGGCGAGCTCAGCGTCGTCGACATCGGTATCCCCGAGGCCGCCATCGATGCGGTCGAGAGCACTCTGGAGCTGATCACACCCGAGGAATGCGCCTTCGCCCTCGAGCCTCGTGAGGCCGATACGCACAAGGGCAGCTACGGGCGCGTGCTGATCGTCGCCGGGGCTCCCGGAATGGCGGGGGCGGCGGCGCTGACGGCACGGGGCGCGCTGCGCGGCGGCGCCGGGTTGGTGACCGTTGGGGCGCCCGATTCCGTCTCCGAGATCGTTGCCGGCCTGGTGGCTGAGGCCCTCGTCAGGCCGCACGCCAGCAACAGCGACGGCGGGCTCGGCCTCGCCGCCAAGGCAGGTCTTACGGCGCTCGCTGCGGCCGCCGATGTCATCGCTGTCGGTCCGGGGGTCGGCACCTCCGAGGAAACGCAGCAGCTCGTGCGGGAGCTCGTGGTGGAGAGCCCGGCACCCGTGGTTCTGGACGCCGATGGGCTCAACGCGTTCGCCGGCGATCCAGAGGCGCTGCGGGAGATCGGACCCCCGTGTGTTCTGACGCCGCATCCGGGCGAGCTGGCGCGCCTGCTCGGGATGAGCACGGCGGACGCTCAGGCCGACCGGCTGGCGGCGGTGCGCACGCTCGCCGAGCGCAGCGGCGCAATCGTCATTCTGAAGGGATACCGATCGCTGGTGTGCGACCCGCAACGAACGGTCGCGATCAACCCGACCGGCAATCCCGGAATGGCGACGGGGGGATCGGGTGATGTTCTTACCGGGCTGCTGGCGGCTCTCATCGGCCAGGGCGTGGAGCCCATCGCGGCGGCCAGGCTGGGCGCGTTCCTGCACGGGGAGGCGGGGGACATCGCCGCCGAGCGGGTGGGCGAGATCTCGTTAATCGCCTCGGATATCGTCGACGCGCTCCCCGATGCGTTCGCCAACTGCGGGCTCGGTGCCGGGGGTGGGGAGTGAGGTCGTCGCGCGAGTTCGTCACCCGAAACGCCGAGGAGACACACGAAGTGGGTCGCAACCTCGGCGAGCGCCTGCACGGTGGGGAGGTCGTCCTGCTATTCGGTCCGCTGGGCGCCGGCAAGACGGTGTTCGTTCGCGGCCTCGCCGAGGGGATGGGTCTGCATTCCGAGGAGGTTCGCAGCCCGTCGTACACGCTCATCAACGAGCATCCCGGCAAGGTCAGCCTGTTTCATGCTGATCTCTACCGCCTCAGTCCCGACGCCCTCCCGGATCTCGGCCTCGAGGAGCTCTACGGCGAGGGGCAGGTGGTCGCGGTGGAGTGGGCCGAGCGCCTCGAGGAGGCCGGTTGGGACCTCGGCGACGCGGTCATCGTCGAGATCGACTACCACCCCACCGAAGACGAGACCCGCATGATCGTGCTCGACGCGGTCGATGTCTTTACGACCGGAGCAAATGGCGGTGCCGTATAGTTCCAGGTCCCGATCAGGAGGGTGGTGGGGATACGGTCAAGTTTTAACCCGAAAGCGGCGAAAAACGCGTGGTTCATGAACTCCAAGTCCCTTGTCCTGCGCGCGTCTCACGTCCGGCCAAGAGACCTCAGCCGCCCTCAATCGACTCGACTTCGCAGTACCACCGGGGGCGACCGATTGATCGCCCCCGGCGGGTGCCGTGCTCAGCGCTGCGGCGTCTGCACGAGCACCCACCGCGGCCCCTCGAGGACCCGTCGGGCTAACGGAGCGACCGCCTCGAGCTCCGCCAACCGGTCTCGATCCCATAATACGAGGCGGACGCGACGCCGAGAGGCGTCATCAAGCGCGGCCTGGGGCGTCGCCGCAGGCGTCGCTAGGAGTCGCTCGGCGTAGTACAGCAGCGGGTTGGCGAACTCCCAGTACTGGTCACCCAAGTAGGACAACGGCTCGTCCGCAGGAATCAGATCCTGTAGGGCAACCGCATTCTCTTTGAAGCCTCGATTCAGATCGCGCGTCAACAGGCCGGGAGAGACCATGAAGACCACCGCGCAGGCGACCGCGACCGCGGGTGCCAGCCGGGCGGTCAAGATCTCCGTGAAACGCGGTACTACCTCGCGCAGCCAGGCGCCGCCGCATAGCGCCATCGCCGGCAGAATCGGAAAGATGTAGCGCGATGAACGCGCCCCCGAAAACGAATAGAGCACGATCGGCAACAGCACCCAGATGACGAGCAAGAGCTGCTCGGGACGCGCCTTACGGCGCCCGGCGCCGGCCATGACGAAGGCACCCACCAACCCCGGGAGCACGAGCGGCTGGAAATCTCGCAACAGAATGAGCGGATAGCCGGCGATCAGGTCGATGAGGCTCGCGTCGCCCATCGAGCGCGCCGCGATCTCGCCGAGATAGTGGGCCGCGACCGCTTCGCGGCCGAGCGTCATCCACTGATGTAGCGTCCACGAGGCGCCGGCGGCAAGACCGAGGGCGGCGCCGAGCCAGAGCCATGGATTGCGGACCAGCGGCCGGTAGTGCGCCGCGAATCCGGCAACCGCGACGATCAGCAGCGGCAACAGGCCCATGACGCTCTTCGTCAAGATGGCAGCGGCGAGCGGCACGGCGAGCAGCACATGGATCCTCGGACGCTTGATGCCGGCGACGACGATGAACATCGCCAGGCAGGCCCAGAACGTCAGGGGAACCTCCATCATGCAGCGCCGCGCCCCGTCGACGAAGAGCGGCGTGATCAACAGCATGGCGACACCGGTGAGCGCGGCGCTCGGATCGAGTAGGCGGCAGCCGATCCCGTACGTCAGGCCGAGCGTCGCGAGCGCCATCAACAGCGAAGGGAGCCGCGCCGCAAAATCTCCCTCGCCGAACAACTGGTGCGATCGGCCGACGATCCAGACCTGTAGCGGTGGATTCTGGAACGTCGGCTGGTTCGCCCAGGTGACGGTAAAAAAAGTACCGGCGCGGCCCATCTCGACTCCTTTACGGGCGTAGAAGGCGTCATCGACCGCTGGCAGGCTGAGACGGGACATCCCGGCGGCAAACAGGGCCGCACCGGCTACGAGTAAGACGACGAGGCTCAAGGCGGGGCGAGACATACGACTTTGCCGTTCAAAGGGTAGCGGCGGGACGGGGCGATTCCTTGGTCGCCGCTCCTCGACGATGTGCACACATCGCCGTCGTCGCTGCTCCGCGGACTCGCCCCGTCGCGCTCGCTACAAGTGTCAAGCTATATCGGGGACAGCACACTGGAGCCCGCAGTGAAAGTGTTGGGTCTGGCCAAGGGCGCGGCGCTCAGGCGGCGCGAACCTCGAAGCTGGTCTCGAGCTCGATGTCCTCGCGCAACGAGTGCCACACGGAACAGTAGGTTTCGCGTGACAGATCGATGGCGCGCGCCACGTTCTTTTCCGGCACGTCGCCAACGATGGTGAACCTCAACTCGGCAGCCACCACCCGACGCGGATCACTCGTGGCCCGTTCGACCGTCAGGCCGATGCCCAGCGAGGTTGCCGGCGTGCGCATCCTGGCGAGGATGTGGACGATGTCGATCGCCATGCATCCCGCCAGAGCGGTGGACAGCAGTTGGACGGGGGAGGGCGCCGCTGCGGCATCGCCGTCGACCTGCACCGGGGTACCGTCGATCGTGCCCGAAAAGCGCAGCTCACCGTCCCAGTCGAGGTGCACCTTCATCTGCGGATCGAGAGCCTAGCAGGCTGCTTCAGCACCCTGCTAGACGGTGCCGCTGGACTCGGCGACGGTCTCGGGGGAAAGCTCGTCGCCTTCGACGACCCAGCCGTCGAGCAGGTTGATGATGCGATCGCCGTAGGAAGCGTATTTCTCGTTGTGCGTCACCTGGATGATCGTCGTGCCCTGGTCGTTGAGACCCTTGAGCAGCGCCATCACCTCTTCGCCCTGGCTGGAGTGGAGGTTGCCGGTGGGCTCGTCGGCGAGAATGAGCTTCGGGTCGCCGATAACGGCGCGCGCCACAGCGACGAGCTGCTGCTGCCCGCCCGACAGCTGGCTCGGGTAGAGGTCCTTTTTGCCGACGATCTGGAAGCGATCGATGATGTCGGCGACCAAGCTCTGGCGTTCCTTGCGCCGCACGTTGCGATACGACATCGGAATCTCGATGTTCTCGTAGACGGTCAGGCTGTCGAGTAGGTGGAAGCTCTGGAAGACGAAACCGATGTATTGCTTGTTGAGCTCGTTGCGGTGCTTCGGCTTCATGTCGTGCACCGGGTGATCGTAGAAGTAGAACTCGCCCGCCCAAACGCCGTCGAGCATCCCCAGGATGCTCAGCAAGGTGGTCTTGCCGGCACCGGAGGGGCCCATGATGGTGACGAACTCGCCCTGGGCGACGTCGATGTTCACCCGGCGCAGGACGTAGGTGCGCCCGTAGCCGGTTTCGTAGAACTTGTCGAGGTTTCGTACTTTGATCATCGTTGGTATCCGGCGTTTCGGAAAACCGAACGCCCATCTTAGCTTAGCATCGCTCCCGAGCCGGCTCCCACGCCGTGACGCGAGCATAAAGAAAAAGAGACGATCAGGGGTGCGCCAGCCTCAGCCCCAGGCCGCTCCCCAGTTTAGTCCACCATAGGGACGGGACTGGCGCGCCGCTGATCGCCTCTTGCCTGGTACTTAGAGCAAGCACCATGCCAAGCGGGGGCGAAGGGCTCCTTCTCGCTGTAACAGGCCGCTGAAAAACTTCCGGGGCATCGTTACGGGCACCGTGGGAGCAGATGCGAGGCGGCGCGACGCGAGCGATATCGTGTCTCGTCGCCGAGAGACTGTTCGCTTGTGGGAAGTGCCTGTCGCGAAACCGAACACGCGGTCCTGCTAGTGTGGCCCCGTC
>JADFNY010000157.1 GCA_022563115.1 Acidobacteriota bacterium
CGGCATGGGCGAGGTCTGGAAGGCCGACCATCGACTCCTGGCGCGGCCGGCGGCGATCAAGCTCATCAAGCCCGAGGTCATCGATGCCGGCGATCCGGCGATGGCGCACGACTTCATGCGCTCGTTCGAGCGCGAGGCGCAGATCACCGCGAGCCTCCGCTCGATCCACACCGTCGAGCTCTACGACTTCGGCATGACGGCGGATTCGACGTTTTACTACGTCATGGAGCTGCTCGACGGGAAGGATCTCGAAACCCTGGTGCGGGAAACGGGCCCCCTCGACCCCGCCCGCGTCGCCTATTTGCTCGAACAGGTCTGCGACTCGCTCGCCGACGCCCATGATCACGGCCTGGTGCACCGTGACATCAAGCCCGCGAACATCCACGTATGCCGCATGGGGCGCCGGTTCGATTTCATCAAGGTGCTCGATTTCGGGCTCGTCAAGCAGCGCACCCGCCGGGGGGAAACCCGCGGCCTCGGGGAGGGGAAAGGGGTGGTCGTCGGCACGCCCGCGTACATCGCTCCGGAGATGGTGCTCGCCGAGGATATCGACGCCCGCGCCGACATTTACTCGCTTGGCTGCGTCGGCTACTGGCTGCTTACCGGCCGGCCGGTGTTCGAGGGCAAGACGACCGCCGAGATCGTCGCCAAGCATGTCCACGAGGCGGTGGTGGCACCGGCCCAGCGCGCCGGGACCGAGATCCCGGAGGAGCTCGAGCGCATCATCCTCGCCTGTTTGGAGAAGGACCCTGCCGCGCGACCGCAGAGCGCCGAGGAGCTGGCGCGCCTCCTGCGAGCCAGCGGTCTCGTCGATGAGTGGACCCAGGAGAGAGCACGGGCCTGGTGGGACGAAGCGGCGCGGGACGAACCGAGTCTCGCGCAGTAGCCACGCGTTGAGCAGTCCGGGCTATCGCAGCTCGAAGTTAACCGTGATCGTGGCGATTACCTCGACGGGTCTACCGTTGATCGTCGTCGGGGCGTATTTCCACTGCCGCACCGCCGTCCGGGCGGACTCATCGAGGCCGAGCGCGCAGCCGCGCAGCACCGTGACGTCGACCACATCGCCGGTTCTGCCGACGATCGCTTCGAGCACCACGACACATTCCAACCGGGCCCGAACCGCGAGCTCCGGGTAGACGGGCAGGATTTTTTCGAGCAACCGGGGTCGCTCGACGTCGAGGTCGGCCCGCACGCGGTCGTGCGGCGGAGCCGGCGGCTCGACCGGCGGCCCGACTTCGAATTCCGTCGAGACCGGCTCGCTCACACCGTAGGTGTACACCACCTCGCGGTCATAGATCGGCTCGGGATCGCGCGGCGTCGGGTCAGGGATTGGCCACGGGTTCGCGGTCTTCACGACGCGCTCGAGCGGCTCGATCTCCTTCGGAAGGGGCGGCGGAATGTAGGGTCCCTGAGCGACGCGCACGACGGGCTCTTCGATCACCGCCGTGTCACCAGGGCCCGGGAACACCACCAGAAACAGCCCGAAATGAAACGCCAGCGCCCCCATGGTCGCCAGTTTCAGCGGGCGGCGGTCTTCCGGATGAAAATAGGCAGGCACTGGGTCCGTGCGCCATACATCGCTTCCGTCCTGCGCATCATGCGCGCGATGATCACGCCCAGTAGCCTGCCCAACTCGTGATTGAAAGGCTGCGAGCACGATGGAGCCCAGCTCGCGCGAACCGAGGGCGACAGCGGCCGGCGCTCCGCCGGTGTCGGTTGCCTCGCGTAGCCGGCGGGCGAACACCGCCCTCATGTCGGCGGCCCAACGGCGGCGAATCGGCGCCGGCAAGGCCCGCAGCGAGACCTCGTACAGCCTGTTCAGAAAACGTTCCAGCGACGTCAATGGGGTCTGGTCGCGCATCGCTTCTATCCCTGTGCTTCGGCCTCACCGGAGGCCGGGAAGCCCGCGCCGTCGCTCAATAGATCGCGCTCGCGGGCGAGGTTCACCAGGTGCAGGAGACGCTCGGTCTCGGCCCGCGCGACGCGGCGGCCCAGCGGCGTGATGCGGAAATAGCGTCGGCGGGCATCGTCGTTTCCGGCGGGACGGCCCGACTCTTCGATGAGCGCCTGGGCATGGAGCTTTTCCATCGACAGATACAGCGAGCCGGTGCTCAGCTTGGTGCGGCCGTCGGTGTTGCGCTCCACCTCCTTGGCGATGGCGTAACCATGGCTGTCGCTCTTGGCCAGGGCCAGCAGGACCTGAAAAGCGAGCCTCGGCAGGGGAACGAGCGATTCCGGGTCGATCTCGGGTTCGGCGTCAGCCGGTTCGGTTAGCTTCTTCGTACTCATGTTCGCCTACCGTTTTCGATGTTCGGAGAATCGCTTTAGGTCAACTATATCTAAGTTAGTGTGAGTCGCACAAGGGGAAATCGCTCCTCCCCTCCTGTATAAGTAGACGCACACCGAACGACTTTCTTCACAAACAAACGCCGGAGTCGGCCATGTTTCGCCATTCTGTTAAGTGCGCGCGCATTGCGGTAGCCGGGATTCTTTGTATCGTCTCGACCGCCGGGCTCGTCCCGGCGGCCCAGTTCACGCCTTTCGAGGCGGCAATCGCCGCCTTCGATGCCGAGGTCGCCGCGGCGGTGGCCGAGGACGCGGCGGGCTGCGTGACGGTCGTCGTGTTCGTCGGCGACGAGCTCATCTGGGCCAAAGGCTACGGCTGGGCGGACATGGAGAACCGGATCGCGGCGACGCCCGAGACCATCGGTCGCATCGGCTCGATCTCCAAGTCGTTCACCGCGGTGCTGATGATGCAGCTCATCGAACGCGGCGTATTCGGGTTGGACGAACCCGTGGTCGACGGCTTCCCCGAGTTCGACAGCCTCGCCGGCGGCCTAGCCGACGCCGGGTCGGTGACGTTCCGGATGCTGGCGAGCCACACCGCCGGGTTGATCCGCGAACCCGAGTTGCAGGGAGCGGCGTCGGGACCGATCTACGGCTGGGAGGACAAGATCCTCGAGTCGATCCCCAACACCCGATTCCAGACCGCACCGGGGACCGAGTACTCCTACTCGAACATCGGCTACGGAATTCTCGGGCTGGCGAGCTCGAGGGTGGCCGGCGTTCCGTTCATGGATCTGGTCACCGATCTCATCTTCTCGCCGCTGGGCATGAGCAGCAGCACGTTCATCGTCAGCACGCCCCAGATGGCCGAACGGCTCTCGGTCGGTTACAGCCGCCGACGCATTCGCGACCACGAAACCGGCGCGGTGATCGGCTCCGAGATCAGCGCCGAACAGGCGACCCGCGAGCATTTCGGGCGCGGTTACAAGGTGCCCAACGGCGGCATCTACTCGACGGTTCTCGACCTCGCCAAGTTCGCCGCGGCGATGATGGGCGAGTCCCCGGTCGCGATCCTTGCGGATGAAAGCCGGGCCGAGATGCTCGAGCCGCAAGCGCCCGCCGCCGGGTACGGTCTCGGATTCATGATCCGCACCCGCGACGACGGCGTCACGACGGTGGGGCACGGCGGATCAGTGGCCGGCTACAACGCCGGCCTGAGCTTCGAGCTCGACTCGAAGATCGGCGTCGCGATGTTGCGGACGACGAGCTACAACCCGCCGATCGAGAGCCTGCTGCGCACGCTGGTCAGACACGATCGATCGCGGGAATGATGAAAAGCGCCCCCACAGTCCGGCTCGCCGTCTTGCTTCTTGCCGCCGTCGTTGTCGCCGGCCCCTCGCGGGCCGCGGCTCCGGGTGGCCAGGCGCGCTTGCGGGCCTTTGATCCCGCGCTGCTGGAAACCGGCGCCCTGATCCTTTACCGCGACCTCGATCGTGGCGACTTTCGCGCCCCGGAGCCGCCCGCTGAGGCCGTCGGCCTGCACGCCCAACTCGGTGCGGTCACGTGCGTGTTCCTGGCCACCGACCCCGATGCGTACATCTATTCCAGCTCCCGTGGCCTCGACCTCGAGTTCGGCCAGTTTCGGGCGCGGATCGAGAACCTGGGGTTCATCGCCTACATGGACCGCGAGTGCTCGTGGTGGAACCCGGCCTCGTTGACGTTGCCGGCCGACTACATCCTCCAGCACGAGCAGATCCACTTCGCCTTGTTCGAGATCGCCGCGCGGCGCCTCGACAGCCGGGCGGCAGAGCTGATGAGGGAATTCGAGACGGTGTCGACGAACCAGGAGCAGGGCGTCGACGCGATCCATGAGCGGCTCGACACCGAGCTGTTGCGCGCCATGAACGAAGTCGTGACCCGCAACAACGACTTCGACCGCGATACGTCGATGACCTATCGGCAGGATCGACAGAGCGCTTGGTGGGACACGGTCACCGTCGAGCTCGAGCGCTACCGGCGCTCACGCCGGCATCAATGAGCACGGGGAACGACGGCACGGCGCTGTACTCGAGGCGCTTCGGCGCCGAGCGCGGCTGATGCGCAGAGCGGGGGAGCTTCGATGAACCAGGTCACCCTGTACAGCAAATGGGGCTGCGGTTACTGCATGTGGGCGCGACGTTTGCTGCGCTCCAAGGGCGTGGGTTGGAACGAGGTGCCGGTGACCTTCCGCCGGCGAAATTTCCAGCAGATGGTGCGGCGCTCCAACGGCCGCACGACGGCGCCGCAGATTTTCATCGGTGACTACCATGTTGGTGGCTATCGCGAGCTCGCCGACTTGGACGCGTGCGGCAAGCTCGACGAGATCCTTCGCGAAGCCGGGGTCGAGACGTCGGCATAGCAGCTCAGCCGGTGATCAGATCATCGACACTGTCGATCACGAGGTCCGGCTCTATGCCGCGATCGAGATCGGCGTCGCGGAACTTCCCGGTACGCACGAGCACGCCGCGCATGCCGACCCCCATGGCCGGCACCACGTCCGACTGGATGTCGTCGCCGATCATCGCGATGTTGCCGGCCGGCAAGCCGAGATCGTGGATCACCGCCTCGAAAATCGCCGGCTCGGGCTTGCCGAAAACGAGCGCCTCGATCGCGGCGGCGTACTCGAGGGCAGCGACAAAAGGACCGGCGTCGAGCTGTAGACCTGTCGGTGCCTCCCAGTATCGCGTTCGCCCGAGGCCGATCAGCTCGGCGTCGCCGCGGTGCAGGATCCGAAAGGCGCGGTTGAGCATCTCGAACGTCCAGTCGTCGCCCAGGTCGCCGACAACGACGTAATCGGCCTCGGATTCCTGCTGGTCCACGCCCGCGAAGTCCTCGATCGAGCCGTCCTGCACCAGCAGGAAGGCGCTTGCCTTCTTGCCGCGCAGGTATTCGCCGGCCGCGTGGGGGGGGGCGAAGATCTGCTCGGCTTCGACCGGAAATCCGGCGCCCCGGAGATTCTTGGCCAGCAACCGACGACTCTTCGATGTGTTGTTGGTCAGCAGACGAAATGGAATCCCCGCGGCGACGATGCGCGATAACGTGTCGGCGGCACGACCGATCGGCAAGTCGCGCTCGCACAGCACACCGTCGATGTCGAATACGATGCCGCGCACACCGTCCAATTCGGTCACCAAGCGCGCGGGGCTGGAATCCGTTGGGCTCATGCGCCCAGAATGCTGAACCAGAGCCGAAAAGGCAAACCAAGCGCCCACCCAGCGGGCGGCGGTGAACGTGTGATGCGTCTGGTTGCGACGACAAGAGGCACGGCCTGCTAGAGGCAAGGAGACGACGACGTGACCCCCGAGGAATACAACTACTCCGTTTTTGTCATGGAGCGTGAGCAGCCGGTGATCCAGGCGTTTGCCGAGAATCCGATCCGCCCGGGCACTCGGGCGCCGAGCTTTGCGCTCGAGGATCTCGACTCGGGGAACACCGTCGAGATGAACGACTTGTGGCGCGACGGCCTGGTGACCATCGAGTTCGGCTCGTTCACGTGACCGTATTGCACGCTGGCGGCCGAGGCCATGGAAGACATGGCGCGCCGCTACACCGACCGGGCCGTGCGCTCGGTGTTCCTGTACACGAGGGAAGCGCACCCGGGGGAGAGCTACCGCCATCACACAACGATGGACCAGAAGCGTCATCACGCCCGGGCGTTCCAACAGCACAACGAGATCAAACGGCAGACCCTTCTCGACGACGTCGAGGGCACGGCGCACCGCGCCTACGGCATGCTGCCGAACATGACCTGGATCATCGGGCGCGGCGGCGTCGTCTATTACCGGGCCGCCTGGACCGAGGTGAGAGACGTCGAGGCGGCGCTGATCGAGACCCTCGACGCGCTCGAACGCCGGGTCTCGGAGCCGCTGGTGCCGTTCCACTCCGAGAGGCTGTCGTGGCGGGTGCGCGACATGGAGACGTTTCGCCGCCAGCTCGCCATCTCCGGCCCCCAGGCGATCACCGATTTCTTCGGCCCCGCGGACGGGGATTGAAAGGACCCCTGGCGACCTTCGGCGCCTGAGTCTTCATTGCGCCCTGCGCTGCGTTGTCTTTTTGCCCGCATCCCGAAACCTTTGTCGCTCTCGGCCCGTTACTGAATATAACGAAGTCTATACACATCGTTTTCTACATAGGGTCGCCGAGGGAGCACAGCAAACATGGTCGCCAAGATCCGCATGACGCATTCCACCGCGATGGTGCTGCAGGCACTGTCCAGCGGGCGCGGCTACGGTTTCGACATCATGGACACCACCGGTCTACCGGGTGGCACGGTGTACCCGGCGTTGCGTCGCCTCGAGTCGGCCGGGCTCGTCGAGTCGGAATGGGAAGAGGGCAACGAGGCGCACCGCGAGGGTCGGCCGGCGCGCAAGTACTATCGGCTCACCGGGGACGGTGAGACGGCGCTGGCGGACGCCGGGGCGCGTTTCCGGGTGCTCGGCTTGCTCGTGGCGGATGCTTCCGGGGACTCGAGATCGTGAAAACGCTACCGCTGAGGTGTCGTGCGTTGCTCGCTGTCGCCGCCCGCCTGGTTCCCGTCCGGCGGCGAGCCGACTGGCGTCGCGAATGGACCTCGGAGCTGATCTGCACGAACCGCCGGGGGTTGCTGCGCCGGACGTTGCCGTGTTTTTCGGATGCCTTGGAGATCCGCCGCCTCGAGCTCCAGGAGGGCCAGCCCGCGGGGCAGACATTCGGCAGCCGGCGATCGCTACGCTTCGGATGGGATCCATGGCGCTCCACCCAGCGAGCCGCACGATCGCTGCTCCAGAACCCGGTATTCAGTATCACCGCGGTCGTCACCCTAGGCCTCGGTATCGGTGCCAACACGGCGATCTTCAGCTTCATCAACGCGGTCGCGCTCAAACCGCCGGCCGTCGACGACCCTGGGCGGCTCGTGCGGATTTATACCAGCACGCCCGAAGGGCAACCGTATGGACCGACGTCGTTCGTGGAGCTGGCCGACATCGTCGAGCAGACCGATGTCTTCGACGGCGTCGTCGGATACGCCCTTGCGGCCGGGGCGCATACGGAAGAAGGCCGCATCGAGTTGTTGCTCGGCGAGATGGTCACCGGGAACTACTTCGACGTGCTCGGTGCGAAGATTGCCATGGGCCGGGCCTTTCTTCCCGAGGAATACGAGACCGCCGGGACCCATCCGGTCATCGTTCTCGGCAACGGTCTGTGGGTGCGCCGATTTGGCGAAGACCCGACGATGGTCGGCCAGACGATCCGGCTGAACGGCGTTAGCTTCGATATTATCGGCGTCGCCGACGAGAGCTACCGCGGCATGCTGCCGGGCCTGTGGGTCGATTTCTGGGCGCCGTCGATGATGGTCAGGACGTTGGTTCCGGACGCTCCCGACGCCCTGACTAGCAGAGAGAGCCGCCAGTTCATGGTGCACGCGCGCCTGCGAGACGGGGTGACGGTCGAGGAGGCGCAGGCAGCGGTCGGCCTGGTAGCTGCGCGGCTCGAAGAGACGTTTCCCGAGTCGAACGCAGGGCATTCGATGACCGTCTTGAAGGCTGATTCGGTCCGCGTTCATCCACGCATCGATGCCGTCTTGCTGCCCATCGCGTTGTTGGCCCTGGTGGTTCCGGGTCTCGTACTGCTGATTGCCTGTACCAACCTGGCCGGGCTACTGCTGGCACGCGCCGCCGATCGACGCAAGGAGATCGCGGTGCGGTTGGCGTTGGGCGCCCGCCGTCGCAACATCGTCCTGCACCTTCTCGGCGAGAGCGTCTTGCTCTCTCTGGTCGGCGGCGTCCTTGGCATCTTGCTAGCGACCTGGCTGGTCAGTCTGATCACATCCTTCACCCCGCCGGTGATTGTCTCGTTGTCGCTCGACGTGGGTGTGGATCATCGTGTGCTGGTATTCACCGCCGGCCTGTCGGTGCTGGTCGGGATCCTCTTCGGCTTGGTCCCGGCACTGCGAGCCTCGAAGCCGGAGCTGACCCGCGCCCTCAAAGACGAGGAAGCCGTGGTCTGGCGCGCCCGCCGCCTGTCGTTGCGCAACGCGCTGATCGTC
>JADFNY010000158.1 GCA_022563115.1 Acidobacteriota bacterium
CGGTTGTCTTTACTACAGCACGTTGCAACGCGCTTTCGTGGATCCGCGACAGACAGAGGACGCGGTGCCGCATTTCGGCCGGCCCGGTGGCGTGTTGCCGCGGATCGACGAGAGCGGATAGAGAACACTCCAAACGGCGTTGGATTTCTCATCCCCGTTCTGTTTTCCTCTTTCTCGTGGCGGCCCAAGCTCGGCGTGCCGTTCGAGGAGCCGTCGATGGACGACGTGTGCCAACAGACGCCCGTGATGGGTCTCATCGACATCGGGGACCGGCTCTACGAGGGCTGGGGCGAGGGCGGGGCGGAGGCGACGATTGAAGCCGGTTCATCTCGCGTTCCTCGGGTGCGGGTTCATCACGCGGGTACACAGTCGGCACCTGCGCACGATGCGGGGCGATGTCGTTTGCAGCTATGCCAGTCGCGATGCGGCGAGAGCGGCCGAGTATCAGCGAAGCCTCGGTGGGGTGGGGCACTACGGAAGTTACGAGGAGGCGCTTGCCGATCCCGCGGTCGATGCCGCCGTGGTCGCGGTCCCGACGCGTTACCACCTCGAGCTGGCGCTGCAGGCGCTCGAAATGGGCAAGCATGTCCTGGTCGAGAAACCGGCGTTTCCGCTGCTCGACGACTATCAGGCCGTGATCGAGGCGCGCGACCGCGCCGGTCGCGCGGTGATCATCGGCGAGAACGATCACTACAAGCCGCTGTGCGTCGTGCTTCGCCGCCTGCTGGCCGAGGGCGCGATCGGTGAGCTGGTCTTCGGCCACTTCGTGACGATCATGAAGAAGCCCAAGACGGCCGACGACTGGCGCAACGACGAGGAGATGGCCGGCGGCGACGCCTTCTTCGAGGAAGGCATTCACTGGCTGCACCTGGCCGGCAGCCTCGGGCCCAGCATCCGCACCATCCACGGCTACCGGCCGCCACCGTCGGAGCACGGCCCGCTCGAGGGCGACGCGCGGCGCAAGAGCATGCTCGTCTCGTTCCAGTACGACAACGGCGCGGCGGGCGCGCTCTACTACTCGCGCGAGATTCCGTCGCTGTTCCGCGGGCTTCGCTTGTCGAAGCTCTTTGGCCGCGAGGGAGTGATCACGTTCGAGTCGAACGGCGGCTTCGTTGTCGTGCGCGGCCGCGGATTGCCGCGATTCATCCTGCCTGGCTTCCGAGACATTCGCGGATACCGCGCCATGTATCGCGACTTCGTCGGCGCGATCAGGGATGGGCACACGCCCCAGATGAGCCTCGAACGGGCGCAGGTGGACCAGCGGCTGATGGACGCGGTGTATGCGAGCGCCGAGTCCACGGAGTCCGTGAGCTCGTGACCGAGCGCTTTGACGTCGTCATCATCGGTAGCGGCCTGGGTGGCGGCACGGTAGCCCACACGCTGTCGACGACAGCGGCGAGCATCCTCATCATCGAGCGCGGTGACTTCATTCCCCAGGAGGCGGAGAATTGGAGCCCGCACGCGGTGTGGGGTGAGCTCCGGTATCGCACCACCGAGCGCTGGCTCGACGGCCGCGGTAAGGAGTTCCTTCCGTACACGCACTATTGCGTCGGCGGCAACTCCAAATTTTGGGGCAGCGTGCTGTACCGGCTGCGGCGCGAGGACTTCGGCGAGCTGCAGCACCTGGGAGGAATCTCGCCCGCGTGGCCGGTCACGTACGAGACGCTCGCGCCCTACTACGACCGCGCCGAGCGGCTCTACAGCGTGCACGGCGAGGACGGCCTCGATCCGACCGAGCCGCCTCGGGAACCGTTTCCATACCCGCCCATCGAGCACCAGGGGCGCATCGCCGTCGTCGTCGAGCGCCTGCGGGAGCTCGGGTTGCATCCGTCCCATCTGCCGCTGGGCCTGCTGCGTCCGGGCGAACCGGACGGCTGCATCCTTTGCGATACGTGTAATTCATATCCGTGCAAGCTGCGCGCCAAGAGTGACGCTGACGTGTGCGGGGTGTCGCCCGCGATCGAGCACGATGCTGTCACGTTGTGGACCAACTCCTATGCAGAGCGCCTCCTCACCAACGGAGCCGGCAACAAGGTCATCGCCGCCGAGGTCGTTCGCGACGGAGAGTCGGTGCGCGTCGAAGCGTCGCTGTTCGTTGTCTCATGCGGCGCGGTCAATTCCGCCGCACTGCTGCTGCGATCGGCAAGCAGCGCGCACAAGGACGGGCTCGCCAATTCGTCGGGGCTCGTCGGACGCAACTACATGGCGCACCTCGCCACCATGCTCGGCGGGTTCATGCCGCCACGCCACGACACGGTGTTTCAAAAGACCGTCGCGATCAACGACTACTACTTGCGCGGCCCGGACGCCGACTACCCGCTCGGGCAGATCCAGTCGCAGGGACGTTCGAACGCCGTCATCGCCAAGGCCGGCGGCCCCCCGGCGGCGCGCAGGGTGCCCGCGTGGGCGTACAACGCCTGGTTTGCGCGCGGCGTCGAGTGGCTGGCGATGAGCGAGGACTTGCCCAGTCCCGACAATCGCGTGACCCTCACCAGCGACGGGCGCATCCAGCTTCAATGGGAAGCGCTCAACGCAGAGGCACACCGCGAGCTCGTCGCCGTGACCCGGCGGTTGCTCCGCAAGGCGGGCTTCTGGTACGTCCTGCCGATCTCGCTGGGCGTCGTCAATACGACGCATCAATGCGGCACGGCGGTGTTCGGCACCGATCCGACGACATCGGTGCTCGATACCTGGTGCCGGTCGCACGACGTCGACAATCTGTTCGTCGTCGATGCATCGTTTTTCCCCTCCTCGGCGGCGGTGAATCCAGGGTTGACGATCGTCGCGCAGGCGCTGCGGGCCGCGGACCACATCAAGGACACTCATCTGCGAGGGAGATAAGCATGAACAAGAAATGGAAAGTCTTGTTGGGTTCGCGGACGATTTCGTCGGGTCTCTTGTACCTGCTGCTGTTGGCTGGTCTTTTTGCTCAGGTTCAAACCACAGCACAGGCTCAGCGACGGGACGCTAGATCGTCACAATATGTCGAGGAGAACAATCAGATCCGTCGGGACAAGTTTGACCTCCTTCTTCCACAAGTCATGCGAGAGCGCGATATCGACATGTGGATCCATGTGATGAGAGAGGCGATTCCCGATTCCTTCGGTACCGATGAACTGGGCAGTGCCTCCGGTGTGTTCGTCTTCACCGACCGCGGTGGCGACAGGATCGAGCGGGCGATTCTCGGACGTCGCTGGGGAGCGGAGCAGCGTGAACGAGTTGCCTCGGTGTATGAAGACCCGATGGAAGAGCTCGGAGCCTACGACATCATCGGCACCCCGGTTTTTGTCCGCGAACCGGTGACCGGCCCGATGACGGAATACGACTACCGATTCAAGGGGCTCAGAGCGTTTGTTGCGGCGCGTGACCCAGCGCGCATTGCGGTGAACTTCAAGCGTGATTTCGGGCCGTGGCCGACGTACAAAGGACAAGACGACGGCCTTTCGCATACCGACTACCTTCTGCTGACGGAGGAGCTCGGTGAGAAATATGCCGGCAGGCTGGTCTCGTCTGAATACGTGATGATGGATTACATTCACCGCAAGGTGCCGAGCGAAATCGAGCTCCTCAAGAGAATGCGCGCCGCCGCAGTTGAAGGTGGGGAGACAGCTTTTGCTGCCGTCGTGCCGGGCGTAACCAGAACTCACGGGGCGGGAGTAACCGTCTTTCGGCGGATGAGCACGGGATTGTCACAAAGAGGAAGGAGCGCGGGCTGGGAAAACAGCGTGGTCCAGGGAGGCGACATCCTTGCAGTGCCAAGCGTGGGAATGTACGCCTATGTGCTCCGTGAAGGAGAGACGGAACCGCCTCCGGTCATCCAAAAACTCTGGGCAGAGTACCTGAAGATCGACGAGATTCTCGCAGAGACCATCAAGTCGGGACTCACGGGTCGCGAGATCGTCCAAAACTACACGCGGAGATTTGAAGCTGAAGGGATCGCCGTCCGGGACGACCAGTTGCACATGGCCATTCCAAAGAACGATTTCCCTGTCTATTCCGTCGGCTTTGATGCCGAGAAAACCCACCTTTCGGTCGACGCCCATGGCCATATGAAAGGCGCGCGTCCGAGGTCGGTCGAGACGTATTTCGGCCCCAGGATCGGCTCGTATGGTCCGGATTGGGCGCTGGACATACCGCTCCAACCCAATCATCACTTTGTCATGGAGTATTTTTTCTATATGCCGTCGCCTGCCGGCGAGGGCGAAGACCAATACCTACTCTGGTGGGACCATGAGGAGGCGATTGCGACCGAAAGTGGAGTCGAGTTTTTGACCCCACCGCAAGAGGAGCTCTATCTCATTCCGAGTTCACGGTGACAGCCGAAAGGCGCTCTAGGCTCTGGTAGCCGGCGAAGCCGATCGGTTGCAGCAACGTTAGGTACGCATGAAGGCACGATCGTTTAGCCATACCGGCGTCACGGTGGCCGACTTCGACAAGTTCGTACAGTTTTACGCGGATAATTTTGGCTGCCGCCTTGTCGGTGTCGGCGACAGCGACCCCGATCGGGTGCGCACCGTCTTCGGCGTCGACCACGAAACGCCTACTTGCCGGATCGGGTGGCTGCGCACGCCGGGTGGCGGCATGCTCGAGATCTTCGATTTCACCCCGGAACAGCCGGCGGAGGACATCGTGTGGAGCCGCGTCGGCCTGACGCACATCAGCTTCGACGTGAAGAACCCGTACAAGTGGTACGACTTCCTGAAGAAGAATGGTGTGGAGATCGTCAGCGAGGTCGAGGAATCCGGGCACGGCCACGCGTTTTTCTTCGTGAAGGACTGCGACGGCAACCTGATCGAGATCATCGATTTGCGGGGCAGGTACCCGCTGCTGAAATACCTGGGTTGGTTCGCCGGCTGGCTCTTTCGCCGCGGCAGGTACAAGAAGCACTACGGACCGGCGGTGTAGCCCCGCAAGGGCTTGCTCTTCTCCTCTCGCCTTTCGTGTCGTCGGAGCGGCAGGAACGTGCTCGCGTGCGCACCCCATCGAAGACGCCACGCTACCATCCTCCCGTTTCCCGTAGGCTTGGCTGCAAAGGAGAGAGTGCATGGCTTCGCGCGCACGTCGTATCGTCATCATGGGCGCGGCAGGTCGGGACTTCCACAACTTCAACGTCGCCTACCGTGACGACGAGTCCGTCCGCGTCGTCGCCTTTACGGCGGCGCAGATTCCCGACATCGAAGGGCGCCGCTATCCACCGGAGCTCGCCGGGTCTCGGTACCCCGAGGGAATTCCGATCGTCGCCGAGGAGGAGCTGGCCGACCTGATCCGGCGCGAGCGCGTCGGCTCCGCGGTGTTCGCTTACAGCGACGTCTCTCACGATCACGTCATGAAGATCGGCAGCCGCGCCCTGGCGGCAGGGGCGGACTACGAGCTGCTGGGGCCGGATCGCACCATGCTGCGCTCGAGCAAGCCAGTCCTCTCGGTGGCCGCCGTGCGCACTGGTTGCGGGAAAAGTCCCGTGACGCGCCGGCTCGCACTCCTCCTGAAGGAACGGGGCAAGACGGTCGCGATCGTCCGCCACCCGATGCCCTACGGCGACCTCGTGCGGCAGGCCGTGCAACGGTTCACGAGCCTCGAGGACATCGCGGTGCAAGACTGCACGATCGAGGAGCGGGAGGAGTACGAGCATCACGTCATTGCCGGCATGAAGGTCTACGCCGGCGTCGACTATGAGAAGATTCTTCGGTTGGCCGAGGCGGAGTGCGACGTCGTGCTCTGGGACGGTGGCAACAACGACTTCTCCTTCTTCCGATCGGACCTCGAGCTCGTCGTGCTCGACCCCCACCGCGCCGGCCACGAGCTCGGCTACTACCCCGGCATGGTGAACTTCCTGCGGGCCGACGTTCTCTTGATCAACAAGCTCGACAGCGCCGCGCCCGAGGATGTGGCGGTGCTGGAAGAGAACGTGCGCCGCGAGCGGCCGGAGGCGACGGTCGTACGGGCGGAGTTGGCCCTCGACGTCGAGGATCCGGAGGTCATCCGGGGCAAGCGGATCCTGGCGGTCGAGGACGGGCCCACCGTCACGCACGGCGGCATGAAGCTGGGGGCGGCGGTCGTGGCGGCCCGGCGGGGCGGCGCCGCGGAGCTTGTCGATCCTCGGCCCTGGCTCGTGGGCACGCTGAAGGAAACGTTCGAGGAGTACCCGAATATCGGTCCGCTCCTTCCCGCCATGGGCTACTCGGACGAGCAGGTGAGCGACCTGCGCGAGGTAATTCGGCGGGCCGAGTGCGACGGGGTCGTCGTCGGCACGCCCATCGACTTGGCGAAGCTCATCGAGATAGGAAAGCCGAACACCCGCGTGCGCTACACGATCACCGAGAGGGGGACGCCGACACTGGCAGACGTGGTCGATCGCTTCCTCGAGCAGACGAAGTCGTCTTGATGGCGGCGGCGAACGGGCTCATCCTCGCCATCGGAGGCAACGCCCTCATCGGTGCCGGCGAGGAGAAGAGCATTCCGCAGCAGTACCGCCGGGCGGAGGAGACCCTACGGCGGATCCTGCCGCTGGTCGAGCAGCACGAACATGTCCTTATCGTCCACGGCAACGGGCCGCAGGTGGGCAACGAGCTGCTGCGCAGCGAGATCGCTGAGGCGCAGCTCGTTCCGCTTCCCCTGGACGTGCTCGTCGCCGACTGCCAGGGGGTGATGGGCTACCTGCTGCAGCAGGTGCTCGCCAACCTGCTGGCCGAGCAAGGGATCACGCGCTCTGTCCTGACGATCGTCACGCAAGTGGTCGTTGCCGAGGACGACCCGGCCTTCGCCTCGCCGAGCAAGCCGGTCGGAGGCTTCCTCACCGAGGAACAGGCCGGCGAAGATAGGCGTCGTGGCTGGGACGTCGTGGAGGACGCCGGCCGCGGCTGGCGGCGCGTCGTCCCTTCCCCGCAGCCGCTGGAGGTCGTCGAGCTGGAGTGCATCCGGGCGATGTACGCGAGCGGCGCGATCGTGCTGGCGGCCGGCGGCGGGGGAATACCTGTCGTCAGGAACGGCACGCGCCTCGAGGGTGTCGAGGCCGTCGTCGACAAGGACCACGTCACCGCGCTGCTCGCCGGCGAGCTGAAACCGGGGCGACTCGTGATGCTGACGGCCGTCGATGAACTGCACGTCGGCCACGGAACGCCCGACGAACGGTCCCTCGGGGAGGTGGACGTCGCCGAGCTGCGGGAACATTATCGGGCCGGCGAGTTTTCCCGGGGAAGCATGAGGCCGAAGGTCACCTGCGTGCTGTCGTACCTGGAGGGAGCTTCGGGAGTCGACGGGCGCAGCGCCTTGATCACCTCTCCCGAGGCGCTAGGGGAGGCCCTGGCGGGGCGCGCCGGGACCAAGGTCCGGCCCTGACGCGTCGGTCGAGTAGAACCCCGCAACTCACGTCTGCACCAAGCATCCGGGATCCGCGTCTACCATGCTCTACGAACGAGAGGCACGCGAAGAGATGCCAGCACAGGTCGAGCGGTTGCGTCAGAAGGCTGGGCGGCTCCCGCCGTCCGACTACAAATAGGCGTACGCATGGATTCCCCGGCCCGAACGTGGGCCCGCCGCGTCGTCCGCGACGGCTTGCTGCTCAGTGTCGTGTTCAGCGTGATCATTGTCGGCACCGTGCTGATCGACCCCTGGATCATGCTCGAGAACTACCCTCCCGGGATCCGCGAGTCGGTCACACCGCCCGACGACCTCCCGGTGGTCCTGCCGGTCGTCATCGGTGTGGGCATGATGGTGGTGCTCGTATGGCTGATGGTGCGCTCGATCGTTGCGTTGGCGCGCGAACGCGGAGGGCATCTCGGATTCGGACGTGCGGCGCTCCACGCCTGGCTCCTATTCCAGGTCGTCAACCTATGGGATGTCGTGATCCTCGATTGGCTGCTGTTCGTGACCATCCAGCCGGCTGCGTTCATCCTCCCCGGCACCGAGGGACATCCCGCCTACGATGACTACCTGTTTCACTTGAAGGAGAGCTACGCGCACCCCGTGCCCTGGGTTGGCGGGTTGGTCCTGGGGGTCAAGAGGTAACTGGGCGGCCAGGCCGATCGCTTGCTCAAACAGAGACGCCGCCGATAGCACAGCATCTTCTCTGGCCCAGGGTGGTAGTGCAGAGCGTTTGGAGGGCGGTTATATAGTGAACGGCCAGTGGTCGTTCGCCAGCGGCATCCGCCAGTCCGTGTGCCACGATGGGGCTGACCAGATTGCGCTTCGCGAAGGGCTGGAGCAGGCGATGGCCGCCGATGAAAACGTCTTTCTGATCGGGGAAGATATCGGCGTTTACGGCGGGGCTTTCGGCATCAAGGGCGGCCTGTTGTAAAAGTTCTGTTCCCTCCGAATCGTCGAAACCCCCATAT
>JADFNY010000446.1 GCA_022563115.1 Acidobacteriota bacterium
CGCGCGTCAGCTGAACCTCGGCATCACCTCGGCGCCGAAGAGCTCGAGACTCTTCATGGCCTGCTCGAACGTCAGGTGGGGGATGCTGGGGAAAAGCTGGTAGTGCGCGAAATTCAATCCCTCCTGGTACAGACCGATGCGCTCGGCGACGTCGTCCGGCGTGCCGACCATCAACATGTTGTGCTTGATTGCGAAATCGAAATCGTCGCCGTCGAGATCGTCGGCGGTGAGCGCGTCGGCGCCGAGCATCGCCGCCCGGAGCTTGTCCCTGCGGACCGGGATTCCGGCCATGGCGAAGTTGTAGCCTTCCCGGGCGTGGTCGTAGGCCTCCTCGCGGGTCTTGGCGACATAGGTGCCGAACTGGATCGACGCGGACTCTCCCAGCTCGACCTTGCGGCCTTGCACGCGCGATGCGTGCGCCGCGTACGCCAGCCAGTCCGGGCGCATGGCTTCGACCGGGCGTGACGAGCACATGATCGCCGCGCCGCGGGAGGCGGCGAACTCGATCGAACGCGGCGATGACGTCACCATCTGATAGAGCGGCGGGTGAGGCTCTTGATAGGGCTTGGGCAGCACCGAAATCGTGATGTATTCGCCGTCCGGCGCGTAGTGGGGCGCATCGAGGACGACATTGGGATCGACTTCCTTCCAGCCCGGCTCGGGCAGCCGGTAGAACTCGCCCCGATAGCTGAAGGCGTCTTCCGTCCATGCCTTGAGGATGATGTCCAGGCTTTCGGCGAACAGCGCGAACGCACGGTCTTCGTCGCGCATGTCGGCATCGCTGTTGAGCTGCGAGCACCAGCGGTTGTTGAAGCCACGGCCGACGCCGAAGTCGACCCGGCCCCGGGTCATGTGATCGAGCAACGCGATGTCCTCGGCGACCCGCAACGGGTGCCACACGGGAATGCACACCGGGCTCTGGCCGAGCCGGATCGTCTTGGTGTGGGCGGCGAGGTCCGCGTTGGTCAGGATCGGGTTCGGCGTGCAGGCGAAGTTACCGTCGTGCCAGAAGTGATGCTCGCAGACCCACACGGTGGTGAACCCGAGGTCCTCGAGGGCCCGCGCGAAGATGCGGTTCTCGCCAATCTGCTGTTGCCATGGCACCCGGCCCCAGTGGTGCCAGAAGAGCGAGCTGTCAAAGCGCATGTGTGGTTACCTCGTTGGAGAGCGTTGGTCGGGGTCGCCTCGTCGATCAGCCGGGCGGGTCCGGTTCGAGCCCGAGCAGCGAAAGCGGGCGCTCGTAGATGATCGAGTCGATGACCTCCTCGGGTATCTTCGGCATGGCCGCTCCCGCTCCCCAATCGTTGATGCTTTGAAAACGGCTGATCGCTTCGGCCGGCGTGAGCACCGGAAAATCCGAGCCGAACAACAGCCGGTCGGTCACCCGGTACTCGGTGGCGACCATCACCCCGTTATAGAGCTGCCACGGCCGGTGGTAGCGGGCGGACAGATCGGCGTAAACGTTCTCGTTCTTGCGCATCAGAATCGCGGTCTGCTCCATGTACGGCTGACCGAAATGAGCGATGATCAGCTTGAGGTCGGGAAACGCCATGGCGACCTTGTCGAGCAGGCACGGGTCGGCCCATTCGAGGCTCCCCTTGTAGGCGCCGCCGCAGTGAAGCATGACCGGAACCTGGAAGTGAAGCGCGATTTCATAGAGTTTCCAGCACGCCGGCGAGCGCGGATCGATGGCCTGATAGGTGGGTGAGAGCTTGAGCCCCTTGAGCCCGAGCTTGGTGACGCTGCGCTCGAACTCGTCGCCCGCGTCCGGGTCGCGGGGATCGACCGACGCGAACCCCACGGCGCGGCCGGGATACCGGGAGACGCAATCGGCGATGAAGTCGTTGGGCACGTGCATGCCTTCGCTCTTGGGCAGCGCGACGATGATGAATTGCTCGACCCCCGCTTCCTCGATCGCCGCGCGAAACCGCTCGGGATCCGGCGTGTCGACCGCGCGCTGCACGTTGCGCCGCTTGGCGATCCGATGGTCCTCGGCGCTCCGGTGCTCGTCGAGGTAGCAGTGAATATGCCAGTCTATAAGCCTTCGCGCGGGCTTCATGTTT
>JADFNY010000159.1 GCA_022563115.1 Acidobacteriota bacterium
CCAGTGCTTCCACACGAAACCTGGACATCCGAAATGACCACTCCATAGCCGAATAGAGTTGAAGCGCCCACCACCCAGGTCATGTGATCCTCCTGCTCGTTCCCGCGCCATGGGATTCGGAACTTTCGCTTGTCGCCCAGCGCAGTCGTTGGCCGTCGCCCGACGACCTCGGCCATCATCATACTTCCTCACCCGGCACGAAGCAATCCGCCAGCCTGTCCGAGTCTCGAACATCACGATGGAGGTGGGGTAACCTCTGGACCGAGAACGCTGACGCTAGAGCATCGCCAGGAAATCGCGCACCGATTCGTATGCACTGGATTCTGACCGTCGTCGGTGCTGTTGATGATCTGGTTGTGCGTGACCGTGACCGTCCCGAACGCCCCCCCCGAAAAGCTACGGAAGCGGATCCCGTCTCCGTTCCCATCGAAGGTGTTCCCGTCGACGGTGACTCCGCTGATCAGAGCGTTGGCACCCACGCTGAAGATCACCACTTGGCTTGATGAACCGTCTATGACCAGGTCATTGAGCTGGGCCCCGCCAACGGTCCGGCCCGGGCCAATCTCGGGACCATCTATCTGAACATCGGGCGATCCACCGACGCGATCCCGCAGTACGAAGCGGCCGTCGAGCTCATGGAGCCGACGGTGCCGTTGCTCAAGAACCTCATCGAGGCGCTCGAGAGCCGCGGCGCCGCGTTGCACGAGGCTCAGAATCCAACCCAGCGCCACCGTAGGCATGACCATGACGCCGACATAACTCATGAACGCGACCAGGTCGCCAATCGAGAGATTTCCAGCCGCCACCATGCGGGCGCCGAAACCGATCACGCCGACCAGCGCGAGGCCGCCGCCGAGACCGACGACGGGGATCATCTGGGCGCGGGTCCACGCCTCGCGGAGGCCGAAATCCATGTAGACCGCCGACTGCTTCTCGAAGCGCTCGATCTGTGCCTCCTCGAGACCGAACGATTTGACCACCATGACGCCGGCGAGGTTCTCCTGAACCATCGTGTTGAGGTCACTCAGGGCGATGCGCGCCTTGGTGACGTAATCGCGTACCCGATGCACGAGAACCCGGACCAGCAGCGCCACGATCGGCAAGGGCAGAAACACCACCAGTGTCAAGCGCCAGCTGATCGAGACCATGTAGACAATCCCGAGGGCGTACAGAATGACGGCGCTGAAGAAGTACAGCACGCCCGGGCCGCCGAGGGCGCGCACCAGCATGACGTCGTTCGTCATGCGCGACATCAGGTCGCCAGTGTTGGTGGCGCCGAAGAACGACGGAGCGAGGCGGACCAGATGATCGTGCAGCATCCCCTTGATCTCGTAGTCGATCCGGCGCGAGACGCTCAAAACGAAAATGCGCGACCCTACCCGCATGACCGTCTGCAGGGCTGCCAGCGCGATGATCGCGGCCGCATACGACAGAACGAGCCCGCGGCTGGCGCCGGCCTCGAGGTCGTCGATGGCCCAGCCGAAGATCCGCGGAATCGTCAGCACGATGGCGTTGGTGGCGATGAGAAACACGCCGCCCAGCAAATAGGAGCGACGGTGACGGGTATAGAGGAAGAGGTACCGCCTCAGAATGTCCATCGCTCACTGCTCAGATCGGATCAGCGCTGCAGGAGATAAGCCCGGAGGTTGTACAGGTAGCCACTCCACGCCGCCTTGTGGCTCTCCATCTCCCCCCCACCCTGGAAGCCACTGTGCTCCAGGGTCATCCGGGTTCCACCCTCCAGATCCTCGAAGGACAAGGCGACCGTCGTTTCGTAGGCCCCGTCGGGGAACACCGCCGCCGGCGGTTGCCAGGTGAAAACGAGCCTCTCGGGGCGGTCGACCTCGATGTAGGTACCGACCCATTCCTCTTCCCAGCCGTCCCAGCCGAAGCGGTACTCACCACCCTCGGTAACCGTCATCTCGGCCGAGCCCGGAAACCACTGAACCAGCTGCTCGGCGGTGGTCCAGGCGTCGAACATGACCTCGGCCTCGACTGGAAGCTCCATCGTCAAACGAACCAGCAACTCCGCCTCGACGAAGGCGCCCTGCTGGGAGCTCGCGGGTAGAGGAACGCGAACCAAGGCGACGCCGACGAGCACCGACGCCATCACGACAGTGGCCTTTCTGTAGTTCACCTCGACGCCTCCGATCCGGACTCCCGTGGGGTCTCGGCGCGGCTCGTCAGATCACTCCGGCATCGCGCCACGCGGCAACCTCCTCCTCAGTATGACCCAACTCGGCGAGTACCGCCGCGGTGTGCTCGCCGAGCCGTGGCGGCCGGCCTCGCACCCGGCCGGGAGAGGAGGAGAGCTTGATCGGGACGCCGAGAAACGCCAGGCCGTCGACCTCGACGACCATTTCTCGATCGGAGTGACGTTCCCGCTCAATCACCTCGTTCAAGGCGCGGACGCGGCCGCAGGGCACTCCCGCCGCGCCCAACCGCTCCTCCCAGTAGGCCACCGGATGGCCGAGAAACACCGCCGCCAGCTCCTCCTCTAATCGCTCGCGGTTGGCGACCCGGTCCGGGTTGCGGGCGAAGCTCTCGTCCGCGAGAAGATGGTCGGCGCCGAGCGCGGCGCAGAAGCGCTCCCAAATGTCTTCGTTGCCGACACCAACGACGATCGTGCCGTCGGCGGCCTCGAAAGTCTCGTACGGAACGATGCTGGGGTGACGATTCCCCATGCGCTGCGGCAGCAAACCAGCCGACAGGTAACGCTGGGCCTGAAAGGTGAACATCGACAGCAACGCGTCGTGTAGCGCCACTTCGACGAGCTGCCCACGGCCGGTCTGTTGGCGCTCCAGCAGCGCCAACAGGATTCCTTGAACTAGGTAGAGACCGGCGATCTCGTCGGCGATCGAGACCCCGACCTTCGTGGGCTTCCCATCGGCGAAGCCGGTCAGGTCCATCAGCCCCGACTCGGCCTGGATGATGACGTCGAACGACAGTCTTTGGGCCTGCTCGCCCGAGCGGCCGTAACTGTTGATCAAGCCGTACACGCAACGCGGAGCACGTTCGGCGACCTGCTCAAAGGAAAACCCGAGGGAATCCATGACGCCGACACGGAAGTTCGAGACCACGACATCGGCCGTCTCGATGAGCTGCCAGAGGACATCCTTGCCGACCTCCGACTTGAGGTCGAGGGTCACACTGCGCTTGTTGCGGTTGACCGAGAGGAAGTATGTGCTGACCCCGTCGACGAACGGGGGCCCCCAGCCGCGGGCGTCATCGCCGCTGCCCGGGCGCTCGATTTTCAGGACCTCGGCCCCCATGTCGCCGAGCATCATGGTGGCGAACGGGCCGGCCAGAATCCGGCTCAAATCGACGACGCGCAAGCCGGTCAAGGGCATGAATCGAACCTCCTCGGTGCAGCAACTTGGCCAAGGCGAAGCAGTAGGAATCAATTCTACCCAACAACGGCCTGCCTTCATGGCCGGGGGGATAGACTTGGTCGGGGCCTTTGATAGAATGAGGCCCTCGCCAACCGGAGGGAGGCACGGATGGCAGACAAGTCGTCTGGCGTTGTACCGGGGACATTTGTCCCCTTCAAGCTGTTCGACGGCAAGGACAGGGACAATGAGGCTTGCCGAAGCCTCTGGGTCGCCGTCATTCAAAAGGCCATCAAAGACATGGCCTACTCTTCGCAGAAGCGCACCCAGCGCTCGCTGACCCCGAGCGAACGCGAGAAGCTGCATCGCATCTACGAGCTCGAGGCCCCTGAGAACTTCTTCACCAGCCCGTGGTTCGAGGAAATCTGCTTGTTTCTCGAGCTATCGTCTTCTCGGATTCGCGGCGCTGTGTTGGACCGCTACGAGGGCAGCAACGGTCAGCGTCATCCGCTGATCTAGCGCACCCGGCCGCGTCGTCTGACGGTTCCCCATCCGGGGAGCGTCATCGCCCACCCGCCGCACCTGGCGGTCGCTTTTCAGCGGTTTCTCGTGCCCCCCGCGGGGCGATACCCGTCGTCGTAACGCCGCACCCGATACGGCAGGTCGGACTCGGGGACGGCCTGATCGTCGATGGTCCCGGCGAATACCGAGACCATCGAAAAGGCGAGCTCCTCATCGAACCGCGCCCGGGCACCGGCGACAAGATCCTCGACACAGCGCAACGCTTCGCCGATATGGCAGCGCAGCGCGGCAACGTCGAAGCCCTCATATGACGCGGGGGCAGCCTCCAAATATTGCAGGCTGGTCTTCATCAGACGCCGCGCACCACGCCAGTTTTGCCGCTCGACGTGCAGGAACGCCGCCGCCACCTGGATCAGGCCCTTGAAGAAGTCGCGGCGGTCGATCTGCCAGAGCTCTTCGAGCTCCTCGTGCGCCAGCCAGTACTCCCGGCGATCGAATCGGGCAACGTAGCGCAGGACCTGCGGTGGGTAGTCGTCGCTGTCCGCGCCCGCTATGGTCGTCTCCCGAGCGCCTCGCGCGACCCGTGCCGCATGACCATGATCCGCGTCTCGCGAAACGGCTGGAAAAGCGTCTCGACCTCGCGGGTCAGGACGGGGCGCGGCGCGCCCCGTCCGTCGATCGGTTCGAACCCGAGGTTGTCGGCATCGATGATTCGATACCGGTGGGCCATCGGGGGCGTGCGCCCGTCGCCGTCGAAGACCGCAAACAGCCAGCCGTCAGATCGCAGGACACGGCCGATCTCTCGCATGAGCTGTCTCGCCGGCGACGGCTCCAGGTGCGAGAGCGCCGTCCAGCCCAGCACGCCGCCGAAAGCGCAGTCTTCGTAGTCGAGGCGAATCTCGTCGACCGTCTCATGAACCGTTATGTCGAGCGCGCCGACAGGATGCCCGGCACGGACCCAATACATCACGTTTCCCGGCGTGCTGGGGCCCAGGTCCAAAAGCGGTACTTGGCCGCCCATGGCGTCGACGTGGCGGCAGAACTTGCTGAACAAGGCCGAGGCGTACTCCGCTTGCTGCGGAGCCGTATCTACAATGTGGCTCCATGCTTGCCTCGCCATCCCGAACTATCCGATCTCGGTCCGACCGTCAGCACCCTGCTAGGGGGTTGCTTGCTATGGTGTCGCGGAGGCTTCGTCGGCGGGCGGGCCGGCTAACGGCTTAACCTTGACCGTTTCGGGTTCATCGGCGGAGCTCTTGCCCACTTTGTCCCGGTTGCCGGACGCCTTGGCCCTGTCTTCCCCTGCCTTCAGTTTGTCATCGGATGCTTTCGCCGGTTCTTTGACCGACTTCACGGGCTGCATTTCGACGTTGCCCTTGAAATAGGCGCCCTCGGTGATCTCAAGTGTCGTGGCCCTGATGTTGCCGGTCAGCCGCGCCGTCTGGCCGAGCACAACACGCTCGGTGCCGTGTACGTTTCCGTCGACCTTGCCGTGTACGAGGACGCGCTGGCCGTCGATCTTGGCGTGGACGTCGGCCTCCTTGGCGATCACCAGTGTGCCCTGGGCGCGAATGATGCCGTCGACACGCCCGAGAATGGTCAGGTCTTCGTCGCACACGATTGTCCCGTCGATGTGGATTTGACGCCCCAGCGTCGATCCGGACGCGGGCGCCGCCGCCGGCGCTGCTGTGGCCACCGCGCGCCGGGCCTCCGACTTCAGCATCGAGGCGTTCGGTTTCTGTCCGTCCTGTTTGCTGTCGAACCATCCCATGCCGACTCTCCTTCTGCCATTGACCCTGCCCGAACCGCGGTTGCCAGCCCCACAATAGCGCGACCGGAGGGCGACCGGTAGTCTTCGCCCGATCCCTGAATAACGCCGTAGAAGTCATAAAAACCTCTTATCGACTAATACAACATAACAATAGTCTTTATAACTTTTTTTTCATCACTACTTGACAGAGTTGATCATTATATATATTTATAGTCATGTAATATCAAGTAACACATATGGGAGGTTAGTGATGACCACTTCTACACAAGCAGTTCGGAGCGCGCGGCCCCTCAATCCGCAAGTCGAAACCGACAGTCGTCAGAATCAGTTCGTCTCTCCTTTGGGCTCCCCCGAAGCCGAGCTTTGGGGTGAGGTGCTCTTGAGGGCCATCGAGGACCTCAAGACCTACATGGCCTATCGCAAGGACCCGGAAGCCAACCCGTTGTCGGCCAAGATGGTGCGCTCGATCGTCGCCGACGGCTGCGATCCTGAGTACTGGATCTTCGCCAAAGAGACCGGCTTTTCCGCGGTGTGCATGGTGCTCAACGTCGAGCCCGACTGCATCCGACGTTTCTTGCGAAACTGGTTGAGCGAAACGCTTGACATGAAGCCGAGCTACTGATCGGAGGCTGAATTCAAGCGCCGGCTCAACGCGATTCCAGCGATCACCGCAGTTGCTCCCAGTAGCTGAGGTGCCGACAGTCGTTCACCCAACCACACCCACGCCGTGGCTGTGGCGACGACGGGAATCAAGTTCACGTACGAGGCTGTACGTGTCGAGCCGATGGCCTGCACCCCGTGCGACCACCCGATATACCCGAACACCAGCGCCAAGAGGGCCGAATAGAACAACCCGGCCCAGCTTGCGAGACTCACCTCATCGACCCGTATCGAGACAATCTCGGGTAAGCCCATCGCCAACAACGGCACCGCCCCGGCAACCATCGTCGCCGAGGTAAGCGCGAGCGGACGCAATTGCCGCAGCAACGGCTGCGAATAGACCGTATAGATCGCCCAGCTGACCGACGCGCCGAGCAGTAAGAGATTTCCGGTCCAAAACCGCCGTTCGGATCCAACGTCGTTGAAGCTCTCCCAGAGCAACAGCATCACCCCCGCCAAACCCATCGCCAACCCGACGACTACCCTGCCGCTGAACTTGTCGTGGCCGCTGAACCTCACCAGCACCAGAACCCACAGCGGTGTGGTCGCTGTAAGCAGGCTGGCCTGCGAGGCTTCGGTCTGCGCGAGGCCGTAGATGAACAGCATCTGGTAGGCGACGTTGCCGACCAAGCCCAGGACGATGATCCGGGGCAGCACCGGGCGCAGCACGCTGAGCCCCTCGAACCTCCACTGCAACCCGAGCAGCACCGTGGCGGCGATCGCGAAGCGCAATCCGTTGAACGCCAGCGGGTGAAAGTCGGCGAGCGCCGACTTGACGACGACGAAATTGGTTCCCCAGACGACGCAAACCGCGACCAGCAACAGGTCCGCCGAGGTGAGACGCCGGCTCAAGGCTCAGTACTCCGTCCCATAAGCACGATGATGTTTGTGGCGAGCGCGATGGCGGCGAGGGCAAGGAGCAGCGACGAGGGCGATGCGATAGCCATCGTCGAGGAGCTGTGACGCCGCAGGCACCGCCATCCCGCCGCCACCCGTAGGGCCGGCCGTCCGGCAAACATCATCGTACTTATGGGACGGAGTATTTAGCAGGGGGCTGAAGAACTCCCGGGGGTGCCGTTACTCGGACACACAGCTAGCGAACAAACAACCATTCGAGAGAGTCTCCCTCGACGGTGTTCATGCGGCTCGCGGCGATCAGAGCGGCTTCCCCGTTGACGTAGTAGAGCCAGTAACGACCCTCGGTGCCGCCGTCGATGCCGTTGATCGCGGTGACGAGCAGCTCGTCGCCCTGCCCCTTCGTGACCACCGACTCGGCGGTTTCTTCGAGGAGCTCGAGCGCGGTCTTGCCGTCCTCGCCTGCATAGACGATGCGGTACTCCGGCCGTAGTCCTTGGCGAGCCGTCTCGATGTCGGGTGGGCCGGAGTATCCGCCGCACGCTGCACTCGCCAGCGACACCACCAGCGCGCCAACGCAAACGACGACCCGCGAGCGAGTAACAGAGCGGTCCAAAGACGATGACGAGCGGCTGGTTAAGAGCATCGCTATAATCCTCTCTGTTGTGAGAATCTCGACGGTTCGCGGCGCGCGGCCGTCGGGTCGACCGAAGTCTGCCAGAGCGGAGGACCAGAATGCGAATCAGCATCCAATATTGCGCCGCTTGAGACTACGAGCCTCAGGCCGTCAGTTTGGCGGACCACCTCGTAAGACAATTCAAGCAGAACATCGATGAGTTGACGCTGTTGCCCTCCGACGGCGGCTGCTTCGAGATCAAGGTCAACGACGAGATGATCTACTCGAAGCTCTCGACCGGCCAATTTCCGGAGAACCTCACGATCGAGCAAGAGATACGCGATCGGCTGTAGCCCACCAGCAGACCGTGGGCGCGAGAACGGCGTGGCTGCAAGGCGCGCGCAGAGAGGCGGGGCGCCGACGTACGAGTCAGTACTTCAAGCCCCGCCGAACAAGCGCAACGCCGCAG
>JADFNY010000160.1 GCA_022563115.1 Acidobacteriota bacterium
ACTTATACGGGCCGGAATCACTCCGTGGCGAGATCTGTTCAAGACGTTACGGCAAGGTTGCGACACCGAGTGGAAGCAGTCGTTTCCGTCCTACGCAGTCGACGGGTGGCTTGGCCATAGCGAACAAGTATCCCGCAAGCACTACCTAACGATTCCCGACGAATTGTGGGGCCGAGTCGTCGGACCGGGGAGCGCTGCAGAAAGCGCTGCAGCAAGCTCTCGCACCGAGTCGCAAGGACTCGCAAACAATACCGACGACACCCCAGTAATGGCCTCAGAGGCCGGAAAAACCCTAAAAGAACCCTCCGGGAAGGGGATCTACAATCCGCAATCGCCAATCCATGATTGAACAGTCAGGATCGACCTGGTTGCAACGCGGCACGTACCATGTCGGCTGTGACCCGGTCGATCCTGATCGTTTTTACGCAGGAGGTATGCCCCGCTATGACAGTTACGTCGCTCTTGCGAACGGCTAGTAAGTCCGCCAGCAGGGCGATGAGTGCCTTGTTGGCCTTGCCTTTTTCAGGCGGGGCGGCAACCGCCATCTTTGCCCGCCCGTCCCACTCGCCCATACACTGCGTGCGGGAGGCTCCGGGCACGACCTTGACGGGCAGCAGAACCGCGTTCTCGAGATCCGCGAGGCCCTCCGCCATCGCGGGTTCGTCTTCGTAGACGTCCAGGCCCGCCCCGGCGATCGCGTTCTTGCGTAGCGCCCGCACCAGAGCCTCTTCGTCGACGATCGGGCCGCGGGCGGCGTTGATCAGATACGCGGTTGACTTCATCAGCGAGAGTTCGCGCTCTCCAATCAAGTGACGCGTCTCGTCCGAGAGCAGCGTATGCACGCTCACAAAATCACTCTCGCGCAGCAGATCGTCGAAGTCCGCCCACTCGGCCTGGTCGTCGGCTTCGATGGCCTCGCGCGCGAACGGATCGAAGGCGAGCACGCGCATGTCGAAACCCAACGCGCGCCGCGCGACGGCCTGACCGATCCGGCCGAATCCGAGAATTCCGAGCACCTTCTGCCGGCCGTCACCGCCCGCCGATACATCTTCGCCGAGCAGCATGTTGGGGCCCCAGGCTTTGTAAGTTCCGCCGCGCATGTAGACGTCTCCGACGGCGACGTTTCGCGCCGCCGAGAGCAGCAGCGCCCAGGTCAGATCCGCGGTCGTGTCCGTGAGCACACCCGGGGTGTTGCTCACCGGAATGCCCAGCTCGGTGGCCAGCGGCACATCGATGTTGTCGAACCCCACAGCGAAGTTGGCGACGCCACGCAGCCTCGGGTTGGCGTCCATGACCTCGCGGTCGATCTTTTCGGTCAGAACGGAAAGCACGACGTCCGCCCAGTGCGCACCTTCGAGCACTTCGTCCCGGCTGGGGCAGGCCTCTTCGGCGCCCGGCCAGACCCGGAGTTCGACGCCGGCGTCGCTGAGCTCGACGACGACGGTCGAACCGAGCGGCGGGTAATGCCGCAGAACGGTCGAGAAGGCGATGACGCTGACATCCAGGAAGGGTCGCGCGCGCTCGACGACGCGTCGGTCCTCGTCGAGATACTCGACCGTGATCGCGGTGTCGGCGGTAAACCGGGGGAGCAGCCGCCGGTCGGCCGAATTCTCGATGTCATCCCCCGGCAACAGGAGAGCGCCGCACTCCTCGTTGGCGCAACGGATCGGCCCCGTGAGGCTGGCGCAATACGAAGGTTGGTTGCATTCGGGACAGATCAGACGATTCATTCTCACCCCCGGTCGGTAGCGTAGGTTTGGGTTGTGATCAGGTCAACACCACTCGGGGGAACGGGCGCCCGGGGCGCTCTTGCTTGCTCCGACGACGGCGACGGACTAGCCTGCCGCGATGAGCGATCGAGCAACCGATTTCGACCTGGATGGGGTGCAAGAGGCGATCGGCGCGGCCGGCGTTGACGCCTGGCTGTTCGCCCAGTTTCACGGCCGTGACCCGCTGGCGACCCGCGTTCTCGGGCTCCCCGCCGACGTTTTCCAGACCCGGCGCTGGTACTACCTGATCCCGGCTCAAGGGGAGCCGCAGGGCCTCGTGCACGCCATCGAACAGGGGGCGCTGGAAGACCTCCCCGGCAGCCGTCGTCGCTACCGAACGTGGCAGGAGCTCGACGCCGGGCTCGACGAGCTCCTCGAAGGCGTCGGCACGGTGGCGATGCAGTACTCGCCGCAGAATCGGGTTCCGTACGTGGCGATGGTCGACGCGGGAACCGTGGAGGCGGTGCGTGATCGCGGCATCGAGGTGGTCTCGGCAGCCGACCTGATCCAACGTTTCACCGCCGTGCTCGACGACGACCAGATCGACTCGCACCGTCTTGCCGGCGAGCGGCTTCCGGACGCCATCGAGGCGGCGTTCAAGGAATGCCGGGCGCGGTTGTTGGCCGGCGATACGCTCAACGAATACGAGTTGCAACGCTACCTGTTGCAGCAGGTCAAGGCGATCGGATTGACGAGCCCCGACGAGCCGATCGTCGCGATCAACGGGCATGCCGCCGATCCCCACTACGCGCCTGGCCCGGAAGGCAGCAGCCCGATCGTGCGCGGCGATTGGTTGCTGATCGACGTGTGGGCCAAGCAGCCCGGATCCGAGGACAACGTTTTCGCCGACATCACCTGGACGGCGCAAGTCGATTCCGACGTGTCCGATCGTCGCGTCGAGGTGTTCGAGACCGTTCTCGGAGCCCGCGACGCGGCGATCGACCTGGTTCAGGCCCGATACGCGGCCGGCGAAGAGGTGCGCGGCTTCGAGGCCGACAGGGCTTGTCGCGAGGTCCTCGTGAACGCCGGGTACGGCGACGCGATCCAGCACCGAACAGGCCACAGCATCACCAGCGAGATCCACGGTAGCGGCGCCAACCTCGACGATTTCGAGAGCCACGACGAGCGCCTGCTGATGCGTCGCACGTGCTTTTCCGTCGAGCCCGGGATCTACCTGGAAGACGACTTCGGGGTCCGTTCCGAGGTCGACATCCTCGTCCCGCCCGACGGTCCCCCGGAGGTCACCGGCCGCAAGCAGACCGCAATGATCCTGCTGCTCGCCGACGATCCCCAATACTGCTAGGCCGCCCGGCTTGCGTCCCTATCTCATTGCCGCCGCGCTCGCCGTTGCTGTGCTCGCGGCGGTTATTGTGCTGGCGCGGCTGGTCGAAAACAGCCTGATTTTCTTCCCTGCTCGTTACCCGGCCGGGGAGTGGGACGCGGAGGCCGTGGGCGCGCGCGACGTATTTTTCGACGCCGCCGACGGGGTAACCCTCCACGCCTGGTGGTTCGAAGCCGACCCCCCGGCCGGCGGCGAAGCTCGAACCAAGCCGCGCGACGGCTCCCCTGTGCTGCTGTTCGCGCACGGCAACGCCGGAAACCTGACCGCTCGCGCGGGCCACGCGCAGGCGTTTGCCCGGAAAGATATTTCAGTGCTTGTTTTCGACTATCGGGGGTACGGGCGCAGCGAGGGAAGCCCGGACGAAGCCGGGATCTATCGCGACATCGACGCCGCTTTCGCATTTCTCACCGGCGAGTGGGGGATAGCGCCCGACCGCATTGTCTTGCTCGGCAGGTCACTCGGTAGCGCACCGGCATCGCGGTTGTCGACCCGTGTTTCTCATGCCGCCCTGGTGTTGGTATCGCCGATGCCTTCGGCGAAGCGGATGACGCGGAGCATGTTCGGTGGCTTGCCGATGGACTTGCTGATCCGGTCGCGGTTCCCGGTCGTCGACTGGGTTGCCGACCGGAGCACCCCCTTGCTGGTGGTTCACGGCGGTCGCGATGAGGTCATCCCGCTGGCGTACGGTCGCGAGGTCTACGAGGCAGCGGCCGAACCAAAGCGTTTTCTGCTGTTGCCCGGCGCCGGCCACAACGACATTCTCTCTGCCGGCGGGCGCGACTACGTCGAAACCGTGGCGGCCTTCGTCCATGAGGCGGTAGCGGGCCGTTAGCAACCGGCCTGCTGTTAAACTAGCGGGTCATTCTGTGTTCTGAAATCGATTGGCATCGATACGTTTGTTCGGGGAAGAAAGCGGTGGCGATCCAGGCGGTTCAGCTGCGAAAGGGCATGATCATCGAGTTGGACGGTGAGCTGTTGCGGGTCCACGACTTCCAGCACGTCACGCCCGGCAAGGGCCAGGCGATTGTGCAAACGAGGATGCGCAACCTGCGCAGCGGCTCCATGATCGACAAGCGTTTTCGCTCGCAGGAAGCGGTCGAGCGGGTGCAACTGGACTCCCAGGGAATGGAGTACCTCTACCAGGAGGGCGACAGTTATGTGTTCATGAATTCCGAGACCTATGAGCAGACGCACCTGAGCGCCGATGCGATCGAGGAAGCACTTCCCTACCTGGTGGCGAACCTGTCGCTGAAGGTTGATTTCTACCAGGGCCTCCCCGTCAGTATCGAGATGCCGACGACCGTCGACCTCGAGGTTACCGACACCGAGCCGGGACTCAAGGGCGCGACGGCGAGCGCGAGCTCGAAGCCGGCGACACTCGAGACCGGGTTGGTGGTCGGGGTCCCGCAGTTCGTCAACATCGGCGATAGGGTGCGCGTCGAGACCTCGACCGGCGAATACCTTACGCGGGTGTAGCGCGGCCGCAATTCCCTCTGCCCGCAGGGTAGCGGCGGGACGGCGCGATTCCTTTGTCGCGGCTCCTCGACGATGTACAAACATCGCCGTCGTCGCCGCTCCGCGGACTCGCCCCGACGCGCTCGCTACAAGTGTCAAGCTATGTCGGGGACAGCACACTAGGAGACGACCACGTCCGAACGCGACAGAGGGTCCCTTGATCTCGGCCGCCTGGCGCGACGGCTGGCCGCCGACCTCGGCTACTCGGCCCCGGCTTGTTTGCTTGCCGTGTTGCTGCTCCGCTACCTGCACACCGAGTGGCAGCCGGCTTGGGCGATGGGGTGCGGGCTCATTGCCGGCGTCGTGGTTCGTCGCGCCGTGGCGCCGACCTATCGCTCCTTTCCCGGCTTCCTCAGCGTGCCGCTGGGCATCGCTGTGGTTGTCGTCGGCACGATTCTGGCGACGTGGGCGACGCTGATGGCGCCGAGCTACGGCGGTATCTTTTATTTTGCCGCCCGCTGGCGTCAGGCGTTGACGTTGTTCACCGTCGCCATCTCGGCGGGGTTAGGGGCGGCGGGCGTGATCTACTCGCACGCCCGGTTGCAGCGTGAGGTCGAGCAGCGCGAGCGCTTCGAGGAGGATCTGCGGCTGGCGCGCGGCATCCAGGAAAGCCTGCTGAGCCACGAGTTTCCGAGCATCCCATGGGTTGATTCCTACGCCTTCAACGTTCCTTCCCGGGACATAGGTGGCGACTATTACGAAATCTTCGAAGACGAAGAGTCCGGCGACCTCGGCTTCGCGATCGGTGACGTCTCCGGAAAGGGCGTCCCGGCGGCGCTGCTGATGTCGACGTTGCAGTCGTCGTTTCTCGGCGTCTTGAGTGCCGACCAGGATCTCGCCCGTGTGTGTGCGCGGGTCAACCGCTTCCTGGTCGAGCGCACGACGCCGGAACGCTATGCCACTTTCTTCGTCGGCTGGCTGACCGAAGATGCCTACCTAGGGTACGTCAACGCTGGGCACAACCCGCCCTACCTGCTCCGTGACGGCGAGCAGCACCGCCTCATGGGCGGTGGAATGCCGCTGGGATTATTCGCCGAAGCTGACTACGAGCTGCAGAAGTTGCGGCTGAGGTCCGGCGATCTCTTACTTTGCTACACCGATGGAGTCACCGAGGCGATGAACCCCGAGGACGAGGAATTCGGTGAGGCGCGGCTGCTCGAGATCGCCACGGCGTATATCGGACGGCCGGCGGTCGACGTGGTCACCGCGGTTCAGGACGCCGTGGAAGCGCACACCCGCGGCGCCCCGCAGCACGACGATCTCACCCTCCTGGCGTTGAGTTTGCGATGAGGCTTTCGAAGCTGCTGACGGAGCTGTGGTTCGCGCTCGGCAGCGCCGCGATCGCGCTTCTCTTGCTCTACTACCTGCACGAGCTGTGGCTCTGGGATTGGGCCCTCGGGTGCGGCTTTCTCGCAGGGGTTTTGTTTCGGCAGGCTCTGTTGCCGACCTATGCGACCTTCCCGACGTTCCTGCGCCGGCCGCTGAACCTCGCGGTCGTTCTGCTCGGCACCATTTTTGCGGTCTGGGGAACGCTGGTGGCGCCGCGTTTCGGCGGCCTCGCGTATTTTGTCAGCGTGTTGCCGCAGGCGCTTACGTTGGCAGGCGCCGGGGTGCTGCTCGGGCTCGGCATTGCCGCCGCCGTCTACACCCACGCGCGGATGCGCAGCGAGGTCGAGGAGTCCCGTATCCGCGAGTCCGTCCTGCGCGAGACTGCGTTGCGGGCGCAACTCAAAGCGCTGCAGGCGCAGATCAACCCGCATTTCTTGTTTAATGCGCTCAACGCCCTCGCCGAGCTCACCCACGAGAATCCCGACCAGGCCGAGGAGTTCATCGGGGATCTTTCGTTCCTGCTGCGGTACAGTCTGCGGTCGTCCGCCGTCGAGACGGTACCTCTGTCACAGGAGCTCGAGGCGGTCGAGCGCTACCTACGCATCGAACGCGCCCGCCTCGGCCGGCGCCTCGTTGTCGAACAGTCGATCGACGCCGCCGTGACCCATACCCACGTTCCCGGATTGATCCTGCAGCCGCTGGTGGAGAACGCCGTGCAGCATGCCGTCGCGCCCCGTCCCGAGGGCGGCCACATCAGCATCGGGGTCAGCAGCGAGGACAGTACGTTGCGGATCGTCGTCGAGGACGACGGTCCTGGACTTCCCGAACAAATACGTGAGCAACTTGCCGGTTTCGCCGCGGTCGCCGCTCTCGCCGGCGTCGAGCGAGCCATCGACAGCGGAACCGGGGGCGCCGGTGGCGGCCTCGGCAACGTGCAAAAGCGCCTCGCCCTCATCTACCGGGGCGCGGCGCGGTTGAGCTATTCGGAGGCCGAGGGCGGCGGCGCCCGGTTTGACATCGTGGTGCCGCGATGAGCGTACGCGCGATCGTCGTCGATGACGAACCGTTGGCGCGCCGCCGGTTGCGCCGCCTGCTGAAAGTACACGACGACGTCGAGGTGGTCGGCGAAGCGACCAACGGTGACGAGGCCGTTTCTGCGGCGCTCGAGGCCCACCCGGACGTGTTGTTCATGGACGTTCGGATGCCCGGCAGCGACGGCTTGCAGGCGCTCCGCCAACTGCGCGACAAGCTCCCGGCCGACGTCATGCCGCTGGTCATATTCACCACCGCGTACGAGGAGCATGCCGTCGAGGCCTTCGAGCTCGAGGGGACCGACTATCTGGTGAAGCCGGTCGACAAAGCGGCGCTGGCGCGCGCCCTGCAGCGGGTTCGCCGCGGCCTCTGGCAGCGCGGCCGGATATCGAGGCCCGCCGACGCCGAGTCGGGCGCGACGGCCGTCAAGGTCGCCGCCGCACCCGGGACGACGGTAGCCGACGAGAACATCGGCCTGGCGGCCCACCGTGCCGGCAAGATCATCCGCCTGGCGCTCGCCGACATCGCCTGCATCATCGTCGACGACACGATCACCTGGGCGCTTACCGCCGACGGGAAATTCCGACTGCGGCAGGGTCTGGGCCAGCTCGAGAAACGACTGTCGTGCCCTCCGTTTTTTCGTGTGTCGCGCGCCGCGATGGTCAACCTGCGCTGGATCGACCACCTGGCGCCGATGTTCTCGGGTACCTACAGCGCCTTCCTAAGAGAGCCGGTCAGCCTGGAGATACACATCTCGCGGCGGCGCGCGCGCGAGCTTCGAGGGCTGCTGGGTTGGTAACGGTGACGCCGCCGACAACCATTGAACGACCGTTCACCGGGGCGCCGGGCCATTGGTCGGTTTTGGCTGCAAATATCCCTGAAATCGCGATTAGACTGGCGAAGATGTGAACTTGGCCGAAAAAACCATGAACTCAGCCCGATTCATCAGATTTCTGGTGCTGCTGGCCGGCGCTGCTGCGACCGCGGGGGGCGCTACGGCCCTCCTGCACGCCGAGGCGCGCCAGGAAGCGGGCAGCCAGAGCGGGTCGTCGCCGCCGAGCGGGGCTCAGGAGGCCCAAACCTCCCAGGATCCCCAAGCAGCGGAGGCGGGGCTCTTCCCGGAACGACACCGCGTCGGCAATACCGTGCTCATCTTCAACGACATCTTCGACTTTTCCGGGGCGGCGAACGACCTCTTCGTCTGGGGTTGGTTGCCGACGATTTCCGGTGA
>JADFNY010000161.1 GCA_022563115.1 Acidobacteriota bacterium
GCGGATCAGCTTGCCCCAGAAGGAAGGAACCCGACCCTATCGCTTGACGTTGCACTCCGACCTGCTTCGATCTGATGGGGCGCGAGCCCTGGAGCCACAGCCCTGCCAGGTGGTCTCGGAAGACGGCTGGCTCGAGCAGCGGGACACACTGCGACTTCCGCGTGGATGGAAGGTGGTGGAGATCACGTTCATGCTCCCGGTGGGGACGGACGACGGGATCCGGCTGACGTTCGACTGCCAAGGCCGAACGGTTGACGAGTGGGTGTTTGAGCGTCCGGGCATGTACCGCAGACAGCTCCGCTTGCCGCCGGAGGCCTGGTCAAACGACAGCGAGACGGAGCTGGAGTTCGCCAGCAACGCTGCGCTGCCGCCACAGCCGAGGCGCGGTGAGAGGCGCTGGCTGGCGATGCGGGTTCAGGAAATTGTCGACCTTACCCCTGAACCGGACGAGGTGCCGCGTTGACGGTGGTCGGCTCGGCCCGGACGTGGCCACTGGTGACGATCGTCACACCGTCCCTCAACCAGGGGCGCTACCTTCCCGCCGCGATCGACAGCGTCCTCGGGCAAGACTATCCGCGCATCGAGTACCTGGTTGTCGACGGGGGGTCGAGAGACGACACCCTGGACATCCTCGCGTCGTACGGCGATCGGTTGACCTGGGTCTCCGAGCCGGACGAAGGACAGACCCACGCGATCAACAAGGGATTCCGTCAAGCGCGGGGGAGCATCCTGGGCTGGTTGAACTCCGACGACACCTACGCACCGGGCGCGATCGCGAAAGTCGTCGAGGCGTTCGAGTCCCACCCGAGGATCGGACTGCTGTACGGCAACGGCTCGATCCTCGATGAGGCCGGCGATGTCGTTGGCGGTTTCGATGCGATCGAGCCGTTCTCACTATGGAGGCTCGTCCATGTTCTCGACTACGTCCTGCAGCCGGCCGCTTTCTTCCCGCGAGATGCGGTGCTGCAGGTGGATTTGCTCGACGAGCGTCTCGAGTTCGGATTCGATTGGGACCTGTGGATTCGCCTGGCGGCGCGTCACGATGTCTTCTACCTCGAAGAGCAGCTGGCATTCTCACGCGTGTACGCGACGACCAAGACGAGCACCGGGGGTTGGCGACGGATCCGTGAGCTGCGCCGGCTGGCCAGCAAACATTCAGGTCGGTTCTGGACGCCGGGGGTTCAGCTCTACGGGCTCGACACGTTGGGGGAGCGCCTCGGGGGATGCGGCTGGAGCGGCAGCAGACGCACGGTCCGGTTCGCCCAGGGGTGGCTGATGCGGCGGATCACCGCGCGCCTGCCGCTCCACGCTGACGGCTGGTTGGGGCCCCGGGGGAAGCTCCTCGTGCCTCGGTGTTGGCAGCGAGCGGAGGTAGTTCTCGAGGCGCATCGGCTACCGCCGGGCAAAGGGCTCACGGTGGAGATCACCGCGGAGGGCCGCCGGCTTGCGCGAACCGTGGCCGGGCGTCCGGGTCCCTTCTGCATGCGCCTGGAGCTTCCGGACGGCAATCGTCCGTTCGTCGAGCTGGAGGTGAACTCCGACTTCAGCTTTCGTGTTGCTCCCGACCGGCGCCGTCTGTCGGTTCGCTGTGTCCAGGTATCGGCGGTGTCAAGCGCAGCCGAAGACAACGTGACCGACTCATCATGAGGCTGTGCTACGCGCTCTTGCACTACGATCCGCACCTGGTGGATCCCGACCCGCGGGTGTATCTCGCCGCCATCCGGACCGCCCACGACTTTCCGCAGGCGCTTGCCGCACGAGGTCACGAGGTCGACGTGGTTCACCTCTACCCGTTCGATGGTGATGTTCGCAAGGACCAGGTCCACCACCACTTCGTTGCCCCGGGAGCATGGGCTCGGTGGCAAGGCTGGGCCCTGGCGCGGTGGCGCCGGCTGGATCGTCCGCTGGTCACACCGGCCTGGCGCGCCATCCGTCGAGTACGGCACCTGCAGCCCGACCTCGTGCACTTCTTCGGCATGTCGCTCCATCTGAATTTGGCGCTCCTCTTTCTGCGCCAGAGCCGGACCGCCCCGCCGGTCGTTCTCCACTACCATGGGGGACGACCGGCGCAGACGGCCCTCGGCCGCAGGCTTCAGCGATACGGTTTCACCCGCGCGGCGCGGTTCTTCTTCACCACGGCGGAACAGGCCGAGAGGTACATCCAGGCCGGGCTCATCGAAGACGGGACGCGACGCGTCGTGGAGCTGATGGAAACGTCGAGTCGCTTCTCACCGATGCCGCGCGCGGTCGCCCGCCGGCAGACCGGTATGGTCGGCGATCCGATCTTTCTATGGACCGCTCGCCTTCATCCCCTCAAGGACCCCTTGACCGCACTCCGTGGCTTTACCCGCATCGCGGAGGCTCTGAGAGGGGCGCAGTTGTATTTTCACTACTTGGACGACGACCTCCTCCCCGAGCTGCGCTCCTGGGTGGGGGAACATCCCGATGTGAGCGGGCGCGTGCATTTCGGCGGTCGAGTACCCTACGAGCGCATGGAGGCGATCTACAACAGCGCAGACTTCCTGCTGCAGGCCAGTCGCCGCGAGCACAGTGGGTGTGCCGTGTTCGATGCCATGGCCTGCGGCGTGATCCCGGTGGTGACCGAAATCCCCTCCTTTCGAGCGATGACCGGCAACGGAGAGGTTGGCGTGCTCTTTCCACCCGGGGACGATGAGTCATTGGCGCGACAGGTGCTCGACATTCCCTCCGCTCAGATCGACGCGAGGGCTGCGGCGGTGCGCTCCCGCTTCACGGACCATATGAGCTTTCCTGCTCTGGCTCGACGTCTGGAACGAGAGTACGAGGGACTCGTGAGATGAGCCCAATTTCATCCATCTCGGTATCATGACGCTGGCGGTTTCCGGCCTTCTGGCGCTGGTCTTGTCGGTGATCCTCACCGCCTGCTGCAAGAAACTGGCTTCTCGACTGCAGGCGTTCGACGTGCCGCGCGCCGATCGGTGGGGTCGCGAGCCGGTTCCAGTGCTCGGTGGTGTGGCCATATTCCTGGCCGTCCTGATCCCCAACCTCTTCTTCTTCTCCGCTCTCGACGCGCCCATGCGGATCCTCCTGGCCGGTGGATCCGTGATCTTCGTCCTTGGGCTGGTGGACGACTTCCGTCCGCTCGAGCCGCGCACGAAGCTGGTCGTCCAGGTGCTGGTGGCGGCCGCCGTTGTCGGGCTCGGGCTTCAGCTGCGGCTGACCAGCTATCCGCTGCTGAACGTCACCATCAGCCTCGTCTGGGTGGTCGGGATCGTCAACGCGTTCAACCTCTTGGACAACATGGACGGCCTCGCGGCGGGTATTGCGGTCATTGCCGGCGGTTTCCGGCTCGTGCTCTTTTTGATCGACGGGAACGGGCCGGAAGCCCTCATGGCGGTGATCTTCATCGGTGCGACCGCGGGGTTTCTGGTCCACAACCGGCACCCCGCATCCATCTACATGGGGGACGCCGGCAGCCTGTTCGTGGGCTTCTACCTGGCGGGCCTGAGCCTGATCGGTGACTGGCCCTATTCTCGCGGGATTGCCTCGGTGCTCGTCGTGCCGGTGCTCATCCTGCTGGTGCCGATCTTCGAGACGACGTTGGTTACCGTCACCCGCCGCCTGACCCACCGGCGAATCTCGGAAGGTGGCCGCGATCACGCCTCCCACCGACTCGTCCTGCTCGGATTGTCCGAGCAAGGGGCAGTCATGGCGCTCTACGCCGTGGCGCTCGGCTCTGGCTTCTTGGCGCTGCTCTCGTATCGGTACGGCTTGTCGCGCACCGCGGTGCTGATTGTTTTCCTGGGACTCGGGCTGGCGATTCTCGGCGTTCGCCTGGCAGCAGTGGGTCCCGATCTCGACGACGTGGCTCGGCCTGAGTCGCAAGCTGACGGAACCCGCTCGTCCGCGTCCCCAACGGAGGTGGAAACGGATCGATGACACCTAAGGCTCGAGCGCGCTCAACGGGGAAAGGCGTCTTCCGACGCCGGCGCGATCCTGACCGAGACCAGGGCCAGAGCTATTCGCCGGGTTTCGTCAGGCGGTGTCGCGGCGTCGGGTAGGGTGAGCTCAACGCGGTTGATCTGGTTGGCCAAAAGCAAGGTGCCGGGAAACCGCTGTGTGATCGAGGTCAGTTCGACCCCGGCAACGGTAGCGCGTCCGATCGATACGTCGTTGAGGTTGAGCTCTACCCGCTGCTCCCCGAGCGCCCGGGCCCGGATCGTGAGCACGTATTCGTTCTCCGGGCTAACCGAACCCATCGGATAGTAGAGTCGCGCCCGGGTCCCGTCGGTCCAGCGCCACCCATCCTCTGCGACGCTGAAGCCGTCGCCGAAAAAAGGGTCGTCGGCATAGGTGACTTCCAGGAAGTCTGTAGGGAGTGGGGCCAGCCGCAGTTGGCGCAGCGACACTCCCAGCCGCCGTGGATCGTTCGGTGTGGACGACGGATCAGAGACCCGCAGCGCGAGGGCGTTCTCCCCGCCAGAGCGAAGCAGACTGCCCGGTACCGTCACCAGGCGCCAGGCCGGATCGAACCCTGTCAGCTCGAATCCGCCCACCGGTACCCCGTTGACGTGGACACCAACTCGCTGGGTTCCCATGCTCCCGGCCAGGATCTCCAGGAGGTGGAGTCGGCGCGGATCGACCTGCCCCAGCCGCAACAGCACGGAGGCTCCATCGCCACGGGTCCAGCGCCAACCGTCTTCGGGCTCATACCAGTGCACGAAGATGACGTCCGCGGAGTCGAAAGCGATGGAGGTTCCGAGCGCGTACGTGCTGAGCCGCCCGCGCCGATCCTCGACCTCCCGACGCTCGTAATCGTCCCACCGTGCCTCGAGCAGTCTCTCGGAGGCCATGAACTGCGGATACCGCCAGTCCAGCGCCAACTCCGGATGGCGGTCGATATCGGGAGAGAGATTCCAAAGACGGGTGGCCGGATTGAAGAGGCCTTGCCCCGTGTGCGTCGCGACAGCGATCAGCGCCAAAGGCAGATACGCGGCCATGGCCAGCCGGCGGACCTTCAGCGGCTCCGACCGCTCGAGTTGCTGCCAGACAAGGCAGGTGAGAACGACGAAGGCCGGAATGAGGTCGATGAGCATCCGCGGGCCAAACGAATGTCCTCCCCACCACTTGCCTTGGTTCGTGGCCACGGCGAGCGTGTGGAGCACGATCCAGACGGCGCAGAGCCGAAAGATCCGGTCGCGCCGCAGCGACCGGAAGTACCGAACGCTACCGGCCACGACGACGCCCAGAAACGGACTGAATACGAAGAGGCCGCGGGACGGGCTGAGCAGCAGGCCGTAGAGGCCCATGCCCAGGGGGTTGACGAACCTCAGCCTGCCCGGAGAGTAGTGTGCGGCCATCCAAGGCAGGGGAACAAGCGACGGGACCGCCACCGCGAGTCCGACCGCCAGAAGAGCCACGGCCGCACTCAGGACGATCCGCCGGTTCTGTTCGCCGAGGAGATACACCAAGACGGCGAGGCCGAATATGCCGGTCGATGGCCGGCAGAGGAAACCGACCGTAACCAGCGCGCCAAGGTAGAGGATGCTCGAGTGAGAGGCCCTGCCGTGCTGCCGGCCCACCAGGTGGAGCAGTGCCAGGGAGACGAAGATCAGCGAGTAATCGCTATTCCAGAGGCCGGTCGCGCCGGTGCTCATGAGCGAGGTCCCGAGCATCGAAACCACGGCGATCGTCAGGCTTGCGGCCCCTCCCAGATACATGCGGCACATTCGAAACAGCAGCACGAACAGCAGTGTGCAAGACAACGCCGACAGAAGATTCTGGGTCGCAAACTCGGCCCTCTGGTCGAGCATGTCGAACCCCATCCGGTTGGCAAGCCATACGGCCGGCACCGATAGGATCGGCACCCCAAGTGAGTTGGGGTAAGAGGCGCCGTCGAAGCCGCGGACGCGGTAGTCAGTAGCGAGCTCGTAGGCGAGCTCGCTATGGCCGCGGTACGGATCGAGCCGGAGCGTGCGGTGTTCGATCAGCGCTTGTGAGGAGATCAGCGCGATTGCGGGATCAGCGTCGACGGCCTCTACCGGCGAGTAGTAGGCGAGGCCGAAAACAAGTATCGCAGCGACGACGACCCCGGCGGTCGTCCGATCGGCGACCGCGGTTCGGGCGCCCCGGGAGTTCTTCGGCACCCTGCTACGGGAGCGGCCCAGCGGAAAAATAGTTCGACTCGGGGAAAAACGAGGTCCAGCCGCGTCGGTAGGCGATCACCGTTACCAAAGTGTTGCCCGACTCATCGGTCGCCCAGGCGGTCAGCCCCACGGCGCTGTAGTGGATGGTCACCTGTTGGTCGCCGATGGTCGTCTCGATCGGCGTTACGACCTTGGCGAGCTCGTCGAGCGGGTAAAACCACGACTCGCCGCCGATCGCCAGGCCGAGGCCGACCGTCGACGTGTCGTGTTCGTCGCCGCGCGACCGTCGCTCGCCGGGAACGAAGTCCTGATACTGATACGGGCGTCCATCGCGTCCTTCGACCACCATGACCCGGGTGTCGGGATGTTGCTGGCGCCAAAATCCCCAGGTGGTTTGCAGGCTCGGCATCGCTTCCAGGGCCGTGCCCTCCATCTGGCCGGACACCGCCTGGCCGGCGAGTTGCGACCACACGCTGTCGGTTTCGCGGTCGACGATCAGCAGGTTGTCGTCCATGAGGCCGGAGGCGAAGTCGAAGGTGAACTCACGGCCTCCCAGATTGCGGGCGTACACGACGCCCGAGCCGGTAAGCGGTCACCAGGTCGGGGCCAGCGGCGTGTCGCCGACCCGGTCGTTGACCACCTCGTACATGGCCAGATAACGGATCGGGTAGGCGATCGGCTCGCCCTCGATCACCAGACCGAGAACGAGTTCATCGTCCTCGAGCGTGGCCTCGTCGGCGGTTACCGTCTTGGGATCGACGGGAGCCTCGTGGACTTCCATCTCGACGTCTTCGACCGGCCCGCCGGGGTGAGCCTGGACGCGGGCGCGAACGGTTCTCTGCTGCCTGTCCTGGGCGGCGGCATTCATCGCCACACCGGACAACGCCAAAGCGATCAAGACGGCAAGGCTGCACAACTTTCTCATGGGCACAAGGATACATCCTGCTAGATCTCCAGAAGAGGGCCGCGCTCGGCTGTCTCCCGGGAAAAGGGTCGATCCGGAGGGTTCCATGGGGAAGCGGGGGCCGGAAGTGTAGAGTGCCTTCGACGTTCAGCCAACCAGCAAGCTGCCGCCGCCTCGAAGGGCGCCCAACCACCGGAGGGAACGTTGAAGACAGGCGCCGCGCTCGTTGCGATGCTCATGGTCACCACGGCCGTATCGGCGCAGGAGCGACAGGCTCCGGACCGGCGCGATATGGGGGGCGGCAGATGCGAAGCCAACGTGTACAACTGCGCCGACACGCCGAACCCGCTGCCGGCGCCGAACACGGTGTGGATCGAGGAGATGACGTGGACGGACGTGCGCGACGCGCTCGGCGGCGGCAAGACGACGGTCATCATCCCCACCGGCGGCATGGAGCCGAATGGCCCGTGGCTGGTGATCGGCAAGCACAACTACGTGCTGCGCGCCAACTGCGACGCGATCGCGCGCCGGCTCGGCAACGCGCTCTGCGCCCCGATTATCAAGCTCGTGCCCGAGGGCTCGATCGAGCCTCAAAGCGGCCACATGACCAGCCCGGGCACGATGAGCGCCCGTGAGGATACTTTCCGGGCGGTGCTGACCGACGTCGCGCACAGCCTGAAGATGCACGGCTTCGAGAACATCGTCTTCATCGGTGACAGCGGCGGGAACCAGGGCGGGCAGAGGGCGGTTGCGGAGCAGCTCAACGCCGAGTGGAACGATACGGTCGTTGCCCATGTGCAGGAGTACTACGACTACGCCGGCGTCGCCGCCTACATGACCGATCACGGCCTGGTATCGGGGGAGGGCGACGGGTTGCACGACGACCCGGTCATCACGCTCAACATGTTCTACAGCGATCCTGACTCGGTGCGCTATGACGCACGTGTAGCGGCGGGCCTGGCGACGATCAACGGCGTATCGATCGCCGACCGGGTCGAATCCCTGTCGCTCGCCCGTGAGATCGTCGAGTTTCGTGCCCACCACACGACCGAGGCCATCGAGAACGCGATCGCCAACGGCGGCACGTTGCCGGCTCCGGCCCGCGGGGCGCGCGCCGGCGGCGGCCGGGGCGGCGGTCGTGGAGGTCGAGGCGGTGCGCGAGGCGAGCGG
>JADFNY010000162.1 GCA_022563115.1 Acidobacteriota bacterium
TGGCGCTGCCGCAGCAGGAGCGCCCGCTGCTGCTGAACAACAACGAGAACCCGCTCGGACCGGGCCCGTTCGTAATCGAGCACATGAGCGAGGCAATGGACATGGGGCTCGGCAGCCGGTACGGCCTGCCCGGTCGCCAGACGATCCAGGCGATCGCCGATGCCTACGAGATCCCGACGGAGTCTCTTATGCTCGGCAATGGTTCCACCCAGCTGCTGCAGACGATCACCCACGTGTTCACCTCGCCGGAGCGTGGCCTGGTGACCGCTGCGCCGTCGTTCGAGACCTGCCCGAACTACGCCAACCTCTACGGGCGCCCGGTTGACGCATTGGGGCTCGACGGCAACCTGATGATCGACCTCGACGCCACCGCCGAGGCCGCGCGAGGCGCCGGTCTGGTCTTTTTCTGCAACCCCAACAACCCGACCGCGACGCTGCACGAGAGTGACGCCGTCGACGCGTTTCTCGATCGGGTTCTGAGCGAGTCCGACGCGACGATCGTCGTCGACGAGGCCTACTTCGAGTACGTCACCAACCCGAACCACAAGACGCAAATCCCGCGGGCGCTCGAAAACGAGCGCATCATCGTGTCGCGTACCTTCTCGAAGGCGCACGGCATGGCGGGCATGCGCATGGGTTGGCTGGTCGCTCATCCCGACACCGTCTCGAAGCTGCGGGAATGGCAGTACGGCGGCACGCTCAACGCCCCCGCCCTGCTCGGCGCCAAGGCGTCGATCGAGGATCCCGGACGCATCGAGCGCGAGGTCGAGCGCAACACAGCGGTCCGCGCCTTCACGATGGACTGGGTGCGATCCACGGGTATGGACGCCACCGACTCGCAGACCAACTTCATCTTCGTGAAGACGGGCTTGCCGGCGGGCGCTTTCCGTGAAGCCTGCGCGCAGTACAACGTGCTGGTCGGGCGCGATTTTCCGCCCTACCAAGACCAGTGGATGCGGATCTCGCTCGGCACGATGGGAGAGATGGCGCGCGCCACCGAGGTCTTCGATCAGGTGATGACGGATCTCGACCGGTTGAGCTCGCGACGCCGGGAGGCCGCCGCTTAGCCCGCATTCCTCAACGGGGTGCTGAACGGGATCGTCGGTCTCGATCTCGTAGCGCAGACCCGGAAGCATCCACGAGGCGTAGCCGCTGAAGGGGTCGGTCGAGACGTAGAGCGATCGGCTCCAGGGGCGATCCTGCAGGCCTCGCCTGCAACTCCACGGATTGTACGGCGGTCGCTAGCGACTTCAACACAGCGCCGCGAGTACAGCGGCCCTGTTCAGCATCCTGCTAGCGGATATAACCCAGCGCCCTGAGCTTGGCGAGCTCCTCGGGCGGAATGCTGTCGGCGGAGTCCTCCTCGACCTGCTGTGCCAGGGCCCATTCCTGCCAGGTATCGATCTCGGCGGCGAGGCGCTGGACAATCTCCGGATGGTCGGCAGCGACGTCGTGGAGGTTGAGCGGATCGTCGACGTGGCTGTAGAGCTCGAACTCCGAGCGCCCCTCGGGCACATTCAGGTTCTTGATCAGTTTCCATCCGTCCACCACCACCGCCAGCGATTCGATGTTGGGCAGGTCGGGCTCCTCATCGGGAAACCCGCCGAAGCGCCGCTCGGAAAACGCCGGCCGGCTCACCCAGCCAAGCAGGTCGGGCGTATCTGCCATCAACGGAATCAGGCTCTGCCCCTGCGCCTCTTCGGGAACCGAGAGGCCAGCGAGCTCGAGCACCGTAGGCATCACGTCGATCAACTGCACCAACTCGTCGACTACCACACCGGCGGGCACGACGTCGGGCCACCGGAAGAACAGCGGCACGTTGACCATCTCGCCGTACGCTGAGTTGCCATGGAAGTGACGGCCGTGCTCGAGGAATTCCTCGCCGTGATCGCTCATGAACACCAGCAGCGTGTCGTCGTCCAGGCCGAGCTCGCGCAACTTCTCGAACAGCCGCGCAATCTCCGCGTCCATACCGCGGATCGACCCGTCGTACCAGTCCTCCTCGTGGGCGATGAACGCCTCGCGATCGACCCCCGCCGCTTCGACATCGATGTCGTACGGCAACGTCGCGCGTCCCTGGTCGTCCTCATCGAGCGCTTCCCGGATCGTGTCGATGCGTTGCTGGTGGGCTTCCCCGGCGCCCGGCTCGGCCCAGGCGGTGTCGTAGGGCCGGTACGGCTCGAACGGCGAGTGCGGATCGAAGACGTGCAAGAAGACGAAAAACGGCGCATCGCGGTGGTCCTCGAGCCACGGGACGAGCCGGTCGACGAACGTGCGCGCCGTCTTGGCGCTGCTGTGCCCGAGGTCCGACACCGAGGCGCGCTCATGCAGCACCTCGACGCCTTGGTGAAGGTTCGTGAGCCGGCCGGTGAAATACACCGACGGGGTCGACAGGGTCGCGTATCCAGCGTCGTTGAAAACCTCGGGCATGATGGTCACCGATGAGGGCAGCCGGTCGGGAACCTTCGAGATACGGTTCGATGTTGGGTACAGCGAGCTGAGAATCGACGGCACCGACACCTTCGTCCACGTCCCCTGCGAGATGGTGTCGGCGAACCGCACTCCCTCGGAGGCGAGCTGTGTCAGGAAAGGCGCGGTCGAGCGTTCGTAGCCCCACGGTTCGAGGTGGTCGCTGCGCAACGTGTCGGCTATTATGAAGATGACGCCCTGCGGCCGGCGCGCGCCGCCGTCGGCCAGGGCCCGCCTCGCCTCGCTCATCTCGCCGGCGGCCGCCATCGTGTTGCTGCTGCGCAGGATCGGCGTACCCCAGTAGCCGAGCATGCCTGGGTTCTCGCTCCGCAACGACAGCGACAGCGTCACCGTGCGACCGGCGTAGTCGTCCAAGTCGATGCGCAGGCTCTCCCAGCGCCTCGGCGTCGTCACAGTGCGCTCCATCAGACGCGCCTCATCGATGTCGATCATAAACGTGACCGGGCCATCCTCGATGGTTCCGTAGCTGATCTCGAACCACGGCCGATCGGGCACCGCAATGTCGAACGAGATTACCTCCGGGGAGTGCGACACGATCGTTTCGCGGTAGATCTCGCTCAGCCCCTGCCACCCCGGGCCCGACGAGATCGACAGCAGGTGTTCCTTGAGCGTCGTTATGCGCACCGATTCGATCTCGAAGTCGGTACCTTCGGCGTCCGTCGGCTCGATCAGCAGGCGCCGAATATTCGCCACCGGCAAACTGATCGCCACATTGGTCAGAATGTAGGTATTGTACGTGTCACCCGGGGCGAGCTCGGCCTCCAGCCGCGCCGGATTGCGGCGGAAGTTGCCCAGAAGGGTGTCCTTGCGTTCTTCTTCGAGGATGGTCGCGACGTCCGCAGTGTTGTTGGTCCGCACCTTGAGGAGGTCGCCTTCACCAACCTTCATGCGGATCTCGATCGCGTAGATATACGCGTTCTCGTCCAATGTGTCGGGCAACTCGACCATCAGCACGGGCTGTTCAACGGTCGTCCCGGTGAGCATCCCGTCGCGGATCTCGAGGTTTTCCACGCCATTGAATACGGTCCAGCCGTAGGTGTCGAGACCCAAGTCGACCTCCGGGGGCTTCTCGCTCTCCTCCCCCTCCTCGCTCTCCGCGTCTTCCTCGTCCTCATCGGGAGGCTCAGGCGCCGGGATCGTGCCCTCACCATCGAATCGCCACTCGGTTCGCTCGGGCGCTTCGACCTCCACCGTTCCCACCACCGTGGCTTCGGCGAAGTAGTCGACGAGGTTGTACGCGATCGGTTCCGAAGGAGCGCCGCAAGCCCCCGCCAGGAACAACAAAGCGAGGGCGACGGCCCATCGGGTTGCGCGGGGGCGACAAGTTACGAACGCACATCTCGCGTTTCGAGTACGCATCGGGAGCCATCCTTTGCCGTCGACGTTAATCCGGTGCCGCGATCGCCGCTGACGATCGCTGCCCAGGCGGAAAAGCGACGTCAGAGTAGCTGGGAACCCCCTGGTCAATCAACGGCGAAGGTGTCCTGGGCTATGCCCAGGCCGTCATCAGCCGATCGAGTAGCCGCGAACACGACGGCGACCAAACCGACGAGAGACACTCCGAGCCAGGCGAAGCGTGGGAACGAACTGGTCTCGGCGCTCGGCAGCGGCATGTGCGTCTCGGCGGTCAGCCTCCTGCCGCCTCGATCGTCGGCGCCCATTCGCGCTGCTCCTCCCGCCCTCCATCGGGTATCCAGAAGCGCAGCGTCGCAGGCTGCCGGTGCGGGCAGTCCTCCTCTGGAGGGTCGATTTCCCCGGCGAGCCGGACTCGGCTCCCGACAACCCGGCCCCAAGAAGATACGGGATAATGTGTTGATAACTTACCAAATCTGGTAAATTATCAACATGAAATTCAGCGAAATCGTCAAGCATTTCCGTGATCGGCCGTTCTTCGAGAGCCGCGAGGTCCTATTGCTGTTCGAGGAGCCCGCCTCCCAAGTGCAAGCCCGGCTGAGCCGGTGGCAGCGCCAGGGAAAGCTCATCCAACTGCGGCGCGGACGCTACGTGCTGTCGGAGGAGCATCGCCGGTCAGAGGTCGCGGACTTCTACATCGCCAACTATCTGTATCGGCCGTCGTACGTCAGCCTGCAGAGCGCACTCGAGTACTACGGCATGATCCCCGAGGCGGTGGGGATGGTGCTGTCGCTCACAACGCTGCACGGCGGCGAGTGGCAGACGCCGGCCGGTGTGTTCCGCTACCGTTCCATCGGCACCGCCCGCTTCTGGGGATACCAGGAGCACGGCGCGGTGAGGCCTGGCGAAGAGGCGAGACAGCGACGCTTCTTGATCGCGTCGCCGGAAAAGGCGGTCCTCGACCTGTGCTACCTCGAGCCCGGCGAGTGGACAGGCGAACGTCTGCAGGGGCTGCGCTTGCAGAACTTGGGGGCGATCGATCGGCAGCGGCTGGTGGATTTCGCCGAGAAATTCCGGAGCACCAAGGTGCAGCGTGCCGCCGGGCGGCTCCTGGAGGTCATCGAAAGCCGATGAGAGAAGAGGCGATTCGTATCGGGCGGCAAGCGGGCACCGACCGCGAGCGCCGCAACGCCCTGCGCGAATACCTGCAGCACGTCCTGCTGCGCGTCCTCTTCGATGCACGACTCCTGGGCAAGCTGGTCTTCCACGGCGGCACGGCTCTCCGCATGCTTCATGATCTGGCGCGCTTCTCCGAGGATCTGGACTTTCACACCGGCGCGGCCGTCAGCGACTTCGACCTCGCCGACAAGGTCGACGAGTTGACGGCGAAGATCGAGAGCAACGGTTATCGCGTCGAGACCAAGCTTCGCGCGCAAGGCAACGTGCAATCGTGCATGTTTCGCTTTCCGAACCTCTTACACGACTGCGACCTCAGCGACCGGGCAGAAGAGAAGCTGCGCGTCAAGCTCGAGGTCGACCGCAATCCTCCGGCTGGATTCGCAACCGAGCGCAGCGCCGTTGATCGATTCTTTCCGTTCGTCGTCGTGCACCACGATCGGCCCACGTTCCTGGCGGGAAAGCTCCACGCCATCCTGCAAAGACCCTTCGCCAAAGGCCGTGATTTCTACGATCTCGGCTTCTATCTGAGGCGCTGGCCCGAGGTGGTCCCGAATCTCGAGTACCTGAACGTCGCGCTGCACCAGACCGGTTACGAGGGGAAAGAGGCGACCGCAGGCAACTGGAAGGAGCTCGTTGCCGCGCGGCTGAGGGAGAGCGACTGGACGGCCATCGAGCGCGACCTGGCCCCCTTCGTCCTGCGGTCGGGCGACCTCGCGGCTTTCGAACGGGAATATCTGCTGCGACTTCTTTGAGCCCGTACTCCTGGCGGTCGAACGTGTAGTTGCGGACGACGCCGACAACGGGCCTGCCCGATCGTCGCTCTGCAGGCGTTGCATGAGGTCGCCCGACGCATGCCGAGTCCCTGGCGAATGCTCGAGCCGGGGACGTCCGGCCTTCCCGGCACGGCCCGGCGCTTACTTGATGGCGAAGAGGTGCCGGGCGCCGCGAATGAAGATCACGCCGTCGGCGAGCGCCAGCGACGCGTAGACCGGCTCGTCGAGCGAGTTGGTGCGGATGATCTCGTGCATCGGGCCGGCGCGAAGCACGAACGTGTCGCCGTCCTCGCTCGTCAGAAGGATCTTGCCGTCGAAGGCAACCGGTGAGGCCGTGAACGTCGCCGGCACCGGCACGCGGCCGCCTTCGTAGAGGACGGCGCCGGTCTGGGGGTCCAGACAGGTCACGATGCCGCGGTCGTTCATCAAGTAGAGATAATCGCCATAGAGGATCGGCGACGGCACGTAGGCGGTGCCCTTGCCGTAGCGCCAGGCGATCCGGTCCTCCTCGTCATCGGCGCCGAGTCGAATCGCGAGCGCGACTTTCCGCTGGCTGCCGGCGGTCGCGAACGCCAGGCCACCGCCGGCGACGATGCTGGGGATCGGGTGACTCCGCGTGCCGTCGGTGCGCCACAGCTCGGCGCCGGTCGCAGGATCGTAGGCGATGACGGCCTCGGCGCCCGACGCCAGCAGCTCGGTGCGCTTACCGACCTGAACGAGCAACGGCGTCGCCCAGCTGCGACGGTTGGAGCGTTCGGCCCTCCACACGAGCTCCCCGGTGGCGCGATCGAGCACCGCAATAAATGAGCCGGCGCCCATTTCCTGATCGCCCTGTAGGATGAGCAGGTCACCGAAGAGAATGGGCGACGTACCTGGTCCGAGGCCCGCCTTGGCTATGCCGCCGAACGACCTGTTCCACCGGGGATTGCCGTTCACGTCGAAGGCGAAGAGGCCCTCGGATTCGAACGATGCGTAGACCATCTGGCCGTCGGTAACGACCGTGGCCGACGCGTAGGTGTTCTTGCGGTGGCGATTGTCGTAGACCGGGCCCTCGTGCACCGTGCGTTCCCACACGATGTCGCCGGTACCGGCGTCCACCGCCAGCACCTTGAGCGTATGGGCGTAATCTACGCCGACGCTATCCGGGTGCAGGTACCCGGGCTGCAGGTCGAAGCCGAGGTGGTCCGGCGCCGTGCGGCCCGGAATCTCCTCGCCCACGATCGAGGTCGCCAAGAAAACGCGGTCGCCCCAAACGACGGGCGACGAGTGCCCGCGGCCGGGAATCTCGGTCTTCCAGGCGATGTTCTCGGTGGCCGACCAGGTGTCAACGTAGGCGCCCTCCCCGATGCCCAGCCCTCCCGGACCGCGCCACTGCGGCCAGTTGTCCTCGGCGGCGGCCGCCGGGGTCGAGCCACCCTCGGGAGCGGAGACTCCCGCGGAGACAGAGCCACCCTCGGGAGCCAGGACGGCGTGGGGAGCCGGGGCGAGCGCACCAACCGGGTGAACGATGAGCGCCGCGGCGGCGAGTAAGGTCAACGGGCGCAACATGGCGCCAAGATTATCAGGGCGTGATCGACGCCGCGTACCCCAACGCGAACTCGATGAACATGCTGACCTCGAGAATTTCCCCTACGAAGCGCACCGTATGCGAGTCGACGCGATCCACAATCGGGAGGTAGGCGAGGAGCTCGGCGGCGGTGTAGTTCTTGAAGGACAGATCGAGCTCCATGTCGCCTTCGATTCGGAAAGGCTCGAATTCGTCGATTCTCCCCAACGCGGCCCGAACCTTGTCCCCTATCAACTCCCGAGCCGCCGCGGGCATGAGCGTCCGGGCGGAGTGGAAGCTATAGCTCCACTTCACCACCGCTCCCTCGATGGGGCCGAGCGTCTCTGACACTTCAGCGACCGCCGCGTCGTCACCGCTGATCATCACCACCGGAACCCCGAAGTGACCCGCGATCGCGCCGGCCACAGCTCCCTCGGACATCTCGACGCCGTTGATCTTGAGCGACGTGAGATTGGCGCTCGACATGGTGTGGGCCCGCACGCCGGCCACGTTCCCGGTGCTCGCGTGGTATCCGATGAGGATGGCGGCGTCGAAGCTCTCGTCGATTCCCTCCATCATTCCGAGCGGCCGAGGCCACGAACGGATGACCTGGATATCCTGCGGAAGATCCTCGAGAAGCAGGTTTTCCCCGTTTCCGTGGGAGTCGCTGACGACGATTTCCGTCGCCCCCATCTCTCGGGCCGCCGCGATGGCTGCATTCACCTCGCCGGTCATGAAGGCGCGAAATCTCCCATACTCGAAGCCGCTCGGCCCGAGTTGGTCCCCCGTCACCACGCCCGCAAGTCCCTCCATGTCCGCAGCGATGTAGACGCGCAA